>JANXZT010000169.1 GCA_025355395.1 Betaproteobacteria bacterium | reverse complement strand
GGCACGCTCGTACTTCGTTCCCAGCGCGTAGGCATCATCCTCACTGGCGGCAACGTCGACCTCGATCGCCTGCCGTGGCAGTGATTGCCGACGCTCGCGCCGCACGCGATGGCGTTGGCGAATCGCCGCTGCCGCTCCTTGATGTGCGCGGCGTCACGTTGCAGTACAAAACCAGCGATCACCTGGTCACGGCTACCTTTCGCGTCCACTTCCAGGTCTTTCGTTCGGAACGCTTCATCCTGCTCGGACCCTCGGGGTGCGGCAAGTCGACGCTGCTGAAGGCGGTGGGCGGCTACCTGCAACCCGTCGAAGGCGAGATTCGTCTCAAGGGCGAGTTGGTCAACCGCCCCGGTCCGGATCGAATGATGGTGTTCCAGGAATTCGACCAGTTGCTGCCGTGGAAGACCGTCAAGGAGAATGTGCTTTTCCCTTTATGCGCGACCGGCCGCTTCTCGCGCAAGGCGGCTGAACAGAGAGCCATGCATTACATCGCCAAGGTCAACCTCACCAAGTTTGCCGACAGCCTGCCGCACACGCTTTCGGGAGGGATGAAACAGCGGGTCGCGATTGCCCGGGGCATGGCGATGGAACCGGACATGTTGCTGATGGACGAACCGTTCGCAGCACTCGACGCGTTGACGCGACGCAAGATGCAGGACGAGCTCCTGATGCTGTGGGACGAAACGCGGTTCACGGTATTGTTCGTGACCCATTCCATCCCCGAGGCCATCAAGATCGGCAGCCGCATCCTTCTGCTTTCGCCTCACCCGGGCCAGGTTAAGGCGGAGTTGAATAGCTTGCCGCGCAGCGGCGGGGAAGCCGATCCGGGAGCGCTCCAGGCGCTCGAGCACAAGATCCATGCAATGCTTTTCGCGGACGCGGTGGAAGCGCCGACCGGAACGGGAGTCGAGGCATGAGCGAGCACGTGATGCGCCCGGAAATTCATCGCCAAGCCGTCGATTCCGCGGCTTTTGGCATTGTTCAAAAGCCGCTCTCGGCGCGGGAGCGCGTCTTCAACCATGGCGGCGTGCGCAAGGGCTTGCTGTTGATCGCACTGGCGCTCCTGTGGGAAGGCTATGCGCGCTTGCTCGATAATCCGCTGCTTTTCCCCGCGTTCTCTTCCATGCTCGAGGCGTTCTTCGAAGCCATCATGTCGGGCACGTTGCCCGCAAGAGCCTGGGTATCGGTGAAGGTTTTGCTGATGGGGTATGGTGCCGGCGTCTTCTTTGCGGCAGTGCTCACGATCATCGCGATCACCACGCGGGTGGGCACCGACCTGCTCGAGCTCCTGACCTCGATGTTCAATCCGTTGCCCGCGATCGCGCTGCTGCCGTTGGCGCTCCTCTGGTTCGGGCTCGGCAACGGCAGCCTCGTTTTCGTGCTGATTCACTCGGTGCTGTGGGCCGTTGCACTCAACACCCATTCGGGGTTCCTCTCGGTATCGCCCACGATGCGGATGGTTGGACGCAACTACGGATTGACTGGCCTCTCCTATGTCGCGCAAATCCTCATTCCCGCAGCATTCCCGAGCATTCTCACGGGATTGAAAATCGGCTGGGCATTCGCGTGGCGCACGCTGATCGCGGCGGAGCTGGTATTCGGCGTGTCCTCTGGCAGCGGGGGTCTCGGATGGTTCATCTACGAGAACAAGAATCAGCTGGAGATTCCGGCGGTGTTCGCGGGGCTCTTTACCGTGATCCTGATCGGCCTGGCGGTCGAGAACGTCGTTTTCAGGTCTATCGAGGCACGCACGGTGCGACGCTGGGGCATGCAAAGCTGATGATGCCGGAAACGCGTCCCCTGCCATCCAAGCCACCATGATGACTGTCGCGTGTGGTTCGAACCTCGCTTCGCCCGCCGCATGATGCGCATTGTCATCACCGAGTTCATGGATGAAGCTGCGGTGGCGACGCTCAAAGCCCGGCACGACACGCTCTATGACAAGGACCTTGTCGATCGGCCTGCCGAATTGCTGGCGGAGGTCGCCATGGCCACGGCGCTGATCGTGCGCAATCGCACGCAGGTGAACGCGAGGCTGCTCGCGGCGGCTCCATTATTGCGGATCGTGGGGCGCCTGGGCGTGGGCCTCGACAATATCGATGTGCAAGCGTGTCTTGCACGCGAGATCGAAGTCATCCCGGCCACCGGCGCCAACGCGCTTGCCGTCGCCGAATATGTCGTCGCTTCGGCAATGGTCCTTTTGCGCGGCGCCTATGCCAGCACCGGCGCGGTCGCCGCGGGTCGCTGGCCACGTGCTGCGCTCTCGAATGGGCGCGAGCTCGGCGGCAAGACGCTCGGCATCGTGGGTTTTGGGGATATTGGGCGCAGCGTCGCGCGTCTCGCGCGCGGTGTTGGCATGCGCGTGATCGGAACCGATGCGCAACTGCCCGCCAACGCCTCGGTGTGGGCGGACGAGAACGTGCTGCCGCGCGATCTCGACGCGCTGTTGGGCGAGGCCGACGTGGTCACCCTGCACGTCCCGCTTACGGCCACGACCCGCAACCTGATCGATGCCGCACGGCTCACGCGCTTCAGGCGCGATGCAGTGCTGATCAACACCGCGCGCGGCGGCGTGGTCGATGAACCCGCGCTCGCGGCCGCCTTGCGGGGTGGGTCACTCGGTGGCGCGGCGATGGACGTTTTCGCGGACGAGCCGCTGGCGGTGGGCTCGCCCTTGGAGGATTGTCCCAACCTCATCCTGACGCCTCATATCGCCGGCTTGAGCCTCGAGTCCAACACCCGGGTCTCGGGACTCATTGCGGATAAAGTCGCCGTGGCGCTCGCGGCACTGGCGAAGGCGCAACCATGCCGCGCCTGAATCTCGATGAACTTATCGATCTCGCGACGCGGGCATTGTCGCGGGCCGGGGCCAACCCGGTCATGGCGGAGGCCACCGCGCGCGCGTTGGTCGCCGCGGATGCGCAGGGACTCGCATCACACGGTGTTTCGCGAGTGCCGCAATACGCGACCCATCTTCGCAACGGTCGCGCCAACGGTGCGGCAGTGCCGGCAATCGTGCGCTCGCGCGGTGGCGCGGTGCTGATCGATGCCGGAAGCGGCCTCGCGTTTCCGGCATGCGCGCTGGCGGTGACCGAGGCAATCCAGCGCGCGCGTCAAAATGGCGTTGCGTACGCGGCGGTGACCAACAGCCATCACTTTGGCGTGGCCGCCGATCATCTGGCACCCGTTGCCGCGGCCGGAATGGTTGGGGTTGCGATGGGCAACTCACCTGCCGCGATGCCCGCAGCCGGCGGCACCCGGCCCATTTTCGGGACCAATCCGATCGCCGCGATCTTTCCGCAGCGGCAGGGCGATCCCATCAGCATCGATCTTTCGCTCTCCGCAGTCGCCCGCGGCAAATTGATGGTCGCGGCCCGTGAAAAGAAGACCATCCCTTTCGGTTGGGCGTTGGATAAGGCAGGCATTCCCACCACCGATCCGGCGGCAGGACTCGAAGGCAGCATGCTGCCGATGGGAGGCAGCAAAGGCGCGATGCTGGCGCTCATCGTGGAGCTCCTGGTGACAGCGTTAAGCGGCGCTGCCTTTGGTTTCGAGGCGAGTTCGTTTTTTGTCGATGAAGGCAACCAACCGCGCATCGGCCAAGCGTTCCTGGTGATCGATCCTGACGCACTGGGCGGACAGGAGACGTATCTGTCGCGGGTCGCGACCCTCGTGGCCACCATGCGGGAAGAGCCAGGTGTGCGGTTGCCCGGATCGCGACGGCAGGCGCTCGCGTTGCGAGCGGCCGTCGATGGCGTCGAACTCCCGGCGCCACTCGTCGCGGAATTGAGGCGGCTCGGGAGCTAGGAAGCGACGCCCGGCCTGCGGGCCGATGCAACAATGTCGCGCAGCGGGTTAAAAATTGCTGGCGTCGCGGCGATCACGTCCGTGCTTTTCAGGAATTCCGGGTTGCCGGCGAGATCGCCTACACGGCCGCCGGCCTCCTGCACGATCAGCGCTCCTGCCGCCAGATCCCATCCCTGCACGCCCATCACGCAGAGCCCGTCGAGGCGTCCCGCGGCGACGTAAGCCAAATCGAGCGCAGAGCTCCCGATGCAGCGCACTCCCCCGCAGCGCGCGCTCATTGCTGCCGACACCACAACGTGAAAGTCCATCTGCGGACTTCCTTGGGGCGGGACCCCTGTGCTCACCAACGCATCGGCAAGCGCCGCACATGCCGATACATGGATGGGCACGCCGTTCAACGCTGCGCCGTGCGCGGCCACCGCCGCAAAGAGCTCATCGTGCACTGGGTCGAGCACTACTGCATGCGTGAGCCGGGCACCGTGCACCAGTGCCAAGGCCACCGCGTAATGCGGATACCGGTGCGCAAAATTAACGCCACCATCGATGCCGTGCACTATCCATTTGTAGCCGCTACCGTCGCGGGCGCCTGCAATCTCTGCCGATTCCTCGCCCAATATCGCGTAATTCGGAAAGGACGTGCGCAGTGTTGCCACGATCGCGTCCTCGGCTTCGGCTTTGCTGGCGAGCACCAGGTCGTTGGCCTTGACGTGTGCCGGCAGCCGCTGCAGATCGCGCGCCGCATCGACAATCACCGACGCGGCACGCCGCGCGGCGTGAACCGCTACGTCGATGATCGCGTCGCTTTGCATCCGGCTCGAAATTACTCGCGACTGCCGGCGTTCAGCGCTTCCTGTTCCATCAGGAGATAAGTGCCATACGCGTTGGTGCGGTTTGCCTGTTCGAATGCGGGCACCGCCACGACAGGATTCACGGTGATCATCTTGTCCAGCGCCGGTGTGCCCAGCGCATCGAAGGCGATAACCCCGTCCGGGGTCACGACAAACCCCGCGTTCGACATGAAGCCCTTGTTCGAAGCAGTCGCCATGTCCGCTTCGCCCTGGAAGAACCAGCAATGCTCGGAAAGTCGCTGTGCCGTGAGCGAAATCTCCTCGGCCGCCCGTGCGGTCGTCGGGCCCAACGCCAATAGCAGGAGCGTTGCACGGAGCCATCGCTGAAGGAGCGCACCCATCGCGATCATTCTACCCGGACGCCTTCGCGGTAATCGGTAACGTGTGCAGCTTCGGTCGCGACACAGTAAAATCGCCGTTCGAACCCGGAGCTCCATCATGGACAGTGTCGATCTCGAAGTATTGAAACGCAGCACGCAATGGCTGGAAGCAGGCCACCGCGTGTTGCTGGTGACGGTGGTACGCACGTGGGGC
>JANXZT010000071.1 GCA_025355395.1 Betaproteobacteria bacterium | reverse complement strand
ATGTCCGGCTGCAGATTGTACGTCTTCGATCCGAACATGTTACCGGTGCGACCGAAGCCGCAAATCACCTCGTCGACCACAAACAGAATGTCGTACTTTTTCAGGATCGGCTGGACACGGTCGAAATAGGTCGCCGGCGGCGGGATCATTCCGCCCGCCCCCATCACGGGCTCGGCGAAGAACGCGGCGACCGTATCGGAGCCTTCGTGCAGAATGAGTTGCTCTAGATTGGCGGCGAGCCGTGCCGCGAACCCTTCTTCGCTTTCCCCCGGCTGCGCACCGCGGTAGTAGCACGGGCAATCGGCGTGCAGGATTTGCGCGATCGGCAGGTCGAAGTCGTTGTGCGCGAACGCGAGCCCGGTCAGGCTCGCGGTGGCAACCGCCACGCCGTGGTACACGCGCTGCCTCGAAATGATCTTTTTCTTCTGCGGCCGGCCGGGGGCATTGTTGATGTACTAGGCAAGCTTGACCGCGGTAACAGCCTCTTACAGGTGCAAGGCTAACCCCACTAGTCCGCTGAGCTGATTCTTTGATACGACAAAGGGGCTGTGCATCGCATTTCCTATAACACGCTCATATGCGAGCGAGGCGACCAAGTGCCATCCATTCACGAGCCGCCAATCGCCAACGATTTCCAGCGCGACGTTTTCCCACCCTGAGCCGGGTCGATAACCCGGGATGCCGTTTGCCGCAGACTGGGCTGCAGCGACGCCATAGAAGGCGCGCATCTGCCGCGCGTCTATCCATGTGGCCGTCGGCAGCAACGTAAGCTCGCCGTCACGGCCCATCGGCAACGGCGCGTACGCGCCCAGCGAAATGAGTGTGCCCTGACTTCCATTGAGCGCGGAGCGCACTTGGGTGAACACGGGGAGGCCAAAGGCGGAGAGGTGCCCCTCCGCACCGGCATCGATTGCGGGGGCAATTTGCGGCAAACCGCGCAGCGCCGCATTCCCACCACTTAAACTTGCGAATCTGGGTCTGCGGTCGCTACGGCCCGGCCGATACCCGACCAACACGCCGAAACCTGCGACGGCCGAGCCGATTGGTTCCCAACGCAACTCAGGGTCGATCATCAAAGACCCGCTGTCAATCGCGAAAGTCCCCAGGGCCGCTGTTCGGTAGCTGCCGTCTATCCAAACCCGCAGTTGAACGCTCGAAGCGTTCGCGCCGGTATAGTCTGGCGTCGACGTGGTACCAATGCCCATTTCTAGATCCCAATCGCGCTCTGTTTCAGCCGCAGTGGCGAAGCGCGCAATGAGGACGAACGCCAGCATCGCCGCGAGACGCATGAGCCGGGACGGCGAGAGTGGCAGGGTGCTGTGCTGTAATTCCGCAGTCGCTGCGCAATGGGTTGTAGCGAGCTTGCGCACAATACCGCTAGCGTCGTCAAACGTAGTCAAGGTAATGCCTTTAACCAAACCCAGCTACAGGCTTCAAGGTGGGTTGCGTTCCCTGGCGCGGTTTCGAGATACAGTCTTCGTAGCTGAATCACTCGAATCATGCGACAGGCGTTTGTTGATTCGGGAGTGTGTCGGAGTTCCATGGCTCCGGCGAACCGAGATCTGGTGCCGCGTAGAATGCGATGCGAAGCCGTAACTCGATACGGCCCGTGCGCGCCTAAGAGCTTACTTTCTGCGACAAAGCAGGACATCAAGAGCGTGCAAGCCTTGGTCGATCTCGGCGCGCGTGATCTCCAATGAGGGCGCAAGCGTTATGACATTCTTGAAATACCCCCCGATATCAAGCACGAGGCCAATCGTTTCCGAGCCTACAACCAAATCGCCTTCGAGCCCAAGCTGGAACATCCAGTCAGCTAGTCGGCGGTTTGGCGTGCGACCGTCGGCTTCACACATCTCCATGCGCAGTGCGAGACCAAGCCCATCGACTTCACCGATTTCCGAATGCTTGCGCTTGAGTGCTCTGAGTCCTTCAAGGAAATACCCACCTTTATCCATGACCTCCGCTTCGTAATTCCCTCCCGCGAAGACCTTCATCACCGCCACGCCTGTCGCGGTGCCTAGCGTGTTAGAGGAAAATGTCGAATGTGTGGAGCCGGGTCCGAATGCTTGCGGATTTATCAATTCCTCGCGTGCCCAAATTCCCGAGAGCGGGTTCATGCCGTTGGTAAGTGCCTTGCCAAACACGATAATGTCCGGCTGGATACCGAAGTGTTCCATTGCCCACATTTTTCCGGTGCGGTAGAAACCCATCTGGATTTCGTCGTCAACGATTAGAATGCCGCGTTCCCTGCAGATCGCGGCCATGCGTTTAAAGTAATTGCGCGGCGGGATAACGTAGCCGCCGGTGCCCTGCACGGCTTCGACAAAAAATGCGCCGAATTCAGACCGCCCTGTTATCGGATTCCACGCGCCCGTGTATTCGTGCTCGAAGAGTCGCTCGAACTCGTGGACGCAGTGATCCTCGGTCTTCTGCACATCGCCCGGAAACGGCGAACGGAACACATAAGGGAATGGAAGGAACTCGGCGCGCTCGGCGAACTCCCCGAAAGCTTCGCGGTATCGGTAGGACGAAGTGATCGCCGACGCTGCGAGAGTCCGGCCGTGGTAGCCACCCTGAAACGCGAGCATTCGCTGCCGCCCGGTGTTCTTGCGCACGAGCTTAAGGGCATCCTCGATCGCTTGCGATCCGCCGACATTGAAATGTACGCGACCTTTCATTCCAAAGGCTTGCGTCACGCTGTCACAGATCATCTCGGCCAGCTCGATCTTTTCGCGGTGGAGGTACTGGCAGGCGAGTTGGGGCAGCTTGGTCATCTGCGCCTGTAGCGCAGAGGTCACCGCGGGATGGGCATAACCGAGATTCACAGCGGAGTACCACATTTGCAGATCGAGGTACTGCCGCCCATAAAGGTCGTACAAGTAGCTGCCAGCGCAACGGTCGAAAATCTTTGGTGTTTTGGCGTAGTGAACCGTGTCACCGTGGGAACAAACACGATCCTCGGTCGCTAACAGCGCTGCTTCTTCGGCGGCAAGTTTGGCGACATGCGGGTCGAGATCAGAAGGTTTCATGGCATCCGTGAGTGGGAGAGTGGGGTTGGCCGCGGCAGCGTCACGCGTTAACATCTTTATCTTTTCCAACGCATCGCCGCCGGCAATGGCGCACGAGATCGGAGTCCAAGATGGGACTTGAATGGGCGTGGCTGCGCGACCAGCGTCCAATTTCCGCACCCAATAATGAGATCATACTTGAGGGTACTGCAGGTTGTCGGGTACTGTTGTTGCACGGGCTGACCGGAACGCCGACCGAATTTGGCTACGTCGCATACTATCTGCATCACCGAGGCGGACTGACCGTCGAGTGCCGACAGCTCGTCAATCATGGCCAGCCGATCGGGGTTCTCGCGCGGACGCGGTGGGAAGAGTTGTACTCCAGCGCGCGCGCGCATTTTTTGCACGCGCGCGATGTGTGCCGGCACCAGGGCGTTTCGCTGATTGTCGGCGGCCTGTCGGCGGGTGCCGTGCTGTCGCTGCTGCTTGCAAGCGAATATCCGGACGATATTCGGGGTGTGATGTGCCTCTCTCCGGCACTCTTTCAGGACGGATGGAGCGTGCCGTGGACACATCGGCTAATTGGGCTCGCCGACTACCTCCCGCTGAAGTACTTCCTTTACCTTCGCGAGGAAGCCCCTTACGGGCTCAAGGACGAAATCCTGCGCCAGCGCGTTGCAGCGGTGTACGCCCGTGCCTCGTTGCGTAGCGACACGCAAGGTTCCGACGTTGGCTACGCCCATTTTCCGATTAGCCTGTTTTGCGAAATGCGGCATCTGATCGCACGCTGTATCCGCAACTTGCCCAAGGTGAAAGCCCCGCTGCTGCTGTTGCAAGCCGAGCAGGACGAAGCGACGAGTCCTCGCAACTCGCAGTTCATCTATGATCGCGTGGCGTCCATGCAAAAGGAGTTGGTTTTGCTCAAGAATTCGTACCATGTGATCACTGCCGATCTCGATCGGGTGCAAGTCGCTGCCGCGATGACAGCTTTTTGCCTCAGGAACACCCTCGAAGTGGCGTCCCACAACGAAATAAAAGCTGGAAATATCGATGCCTAGATCGGCTACGCTCCCTGCGTTGTTCTTCGATTTTGACAACACTATTACAGTTGGCGACGTACTGGACGAAGTGATTGCCCGGTATTCGGCGACGGATGAATGGCGCGACTGGGAGACAGAGTGGCAGGCGGGGCGAATGTCGACGATGGAATGCCTGCGGCGCCAGGTGGACAATGTTCGCGTATCACGCAATGATCTCCTATTCTTCGTCTCAGGAGCACTGATTGATCCTGAATTCACGAACATCGTGAGGTGGGCTGCCAGCAACGGTATCGAGTTAGCTATTGTAAGTGACAGCTTCTCCATGCTGATTCGAGAGATTCTGCACCGTCGCGGCCTACCCGAGCTACCCGTATACGCCAACGAGTTGGCCTTCTCGAATGATCGCCCGGAGGCGCGTTTTCCGTTCCGGGATCCGGATTGTGCTCGCTGTGCCCATTGCAAGGCGCAACACCTTCGCCGCAGTGTCGGGCGCACCCGAATCTACGTGGGCGACGGGTTGTCCGACGTCTGCCCCGCGCTGATCGCTGACGTCGTTTTTGCCAAGGATTCGCTGGCCCGGGAACTGAAGCAACGCGGCGTTCCATTCAGGCCGTTCCGCGCGCTCGGCGATGTGCTGCAATTTCTGCATGCGCAATATGGCAATGTTTCAGGCGGCTGACGCGGCTTTTGCAATCAAGACCGCATTCGTACCGCCGAACGCAAACGAGTTTGACATGACGGCATCGATCACGACATGTGTTCTTACCACATTCGCAACGTAGTCCAGATCACACTGCGGATCTAGCTGCGTGTAGTGGCAGGTCGGCGGAATCGATCCGGAGCGAAGTGCCATGACGGCCGCGATGAACTCCACAGCGCCGGACGCACCTAGCAAGTGCCCGTGAAGCGCCTTGGTCGAGCTAACCGGGATCTTCTGCGCGTTGCTTCCAAAAACCTGCTTGATCGCTGAAGTCTCGACGACGTCGCCAATTGGGGTCGCGGTTCCGTGAGCGTTGATATAGCCAATAGCGGACGGTGGCATCCCCGCATCGGCAAGTGCCATGCGCATTGCCGCCGCCGGACCCTCAGCCGACGGCTTCGTGAGATGCGACGCGTCACTGGTAAGCCCAAACCCAGCAAGTTCCGTGGTCACCACACGTCCCCGGCGTTCCGCCTGTTCAACGGTTTCGAGGATCAGAACGCCGGCCCCTTCGCCCAGCACCAGGCCTGATCGATTCAAGGAGAACGGGCGGCAAGATTGTTCTGGATGGTCCGGGTCAGGCGCAGCCAGAACACGCATTGCATTCCAGCTCGCGATTGTCCCTGGTGTGAGTAATGCCTCTGCTCCACCAGCGATGGCCAAGTCGAGATAGCCATCCCGGATTGCGCGGAACGCTTCACCGATTGCAATGGCCGCCGAGGCGCACGCGACCGAATAGGTCAGTGAGGGACCCCGAATACCATACCGCAGGGAGATGTTGGCGGCAGCGGCATTCGCCATTGCAAGCACAATGGTCATGGGCGAAACACGCGCTTGCGCGGGATCGAGAAAAGAGCAGTATGAGCTCTCGACGGCGTTCGCTCCACCGAACCCTGAGCCAAAGTAGACGCCTACCCGCGGGCCGGCGAAGTCCTTCTCGAGCGCGGCATCGCGGACCGCCTCTTGTGCCGCGACAAGTGCGAATTGCGCAAAACGGTCGAGCCTAGTCAGCTCGAGCTTCGTGAAGTAATCGTTTGAACGGAAATCGATGAACGCCGCGACGGTGTCGGTACGGTAGGGGAGCGGGCGGACACCGGAACGCCCGGAGGCGAGGTTGGTAAAAAACTCTGGCGCAGAATTGCCGATCGCCGAGACTACACCTAGACCCGTAACGGCAACACGCCGCCCCGCCTGCATCACGCAACGGCGCCTTGCGTCTGCCGGCGTACCTCGCTGTCTACGACTTGCGCAAGATCGCCAACTGTCACCATGTCGCGTGGCAGATCCGGCAGGACGATATGCAATACCTTCTCGAGCTCGAACGTATATTCTATAAATGCTAACGAGTCGAGACCGAGCGACTCGAGCGTACTCTCCATGGTGATTGACGAATCATCGATCCCGAAGTGCTTCGCGAGGACTTCGCGCATCTTCTCGAGTATAGCCGACATATCATTCAACTTTGTTGGGCGGGAATCGGCGGTCACCGCATTCCGCGATTCCTCGTGGGCTTCCCGTTGCCCGTGACAAGCATCCATACGCGCTGCCACCTCAGCGGCTCATTGCTCAAAGGCCAACCAGTTCCGAACGGAAATTAACGATCGGTACAACTGCGGGAGATCGTCGATGCCACGACCAGCGTATCGCTCCTCACCAACCGTTGGCGTGACCTTCGGAAGCGCGCATAAACTAAAACTAAATTATAACAGAAAATGCCGCCGTAACCTTACGCTAACCTTGCGCTAAGCTTACGCGAAGCTTGCGGCGGATCGTAACTATTGCAACGCTTGAATGACCGCATATGGATGCACGACACGTCGCAGCGTATTCGTTCAGAAATTTGTCGATCGGTCGAGCCATCACGTCGGCCGCCTCTGGTCGCGCCGCGCACGTTCGGCAGTTCGGTGTTAACGCACGGCGACGGAGAATGCTCACGAATCTTCGCAGGCTGCGCTATTTTTCTTGATGCTCGGTCGCAATACCCCGTTGGAGCAATACTCCGCCAAGAATCAGGGCTATTCCGACTGTTTGACGCGGCTTGAAATCCTCCCCGAGCAGCACCCACCCGCACAGCGGCACCAACACATACACAAGCGCGGTCGCCGGAAACGCCGCGCTTAACGGACTCGACCGCAGGATGGTGAGCCACAGGAAAAACGTAGCCGCATAGCCAATGAGTGAGATCCAAACCATTCCAGACCAAAATGCAGCTTGTACCCATTCAAAGCCGAACGGGATGACGTGGAGCTGATCGCCCGCGAGCTTCATCGTGACCTGGATAGCGACGTCGAGCGCCAGAAGCAACGCCCAGGCAGCATGGAGACGTTTGGGCGACGAGGCATCCATGTCACGCTTCGCGATCCGATCGGCGCGATAGATCATCATCGTAGCGATCAGCGGCGAGGAGGGGACTGGCTACCCTCAACGCGCTGTTGTAGATCGGATTGCGATGGCGAAAGAAGATCCAGCTCGGAAGCAGTTCGCTTCCCAGACGGCGCTTCATTGAATATCCAGTCTGACCCGTCTGCAAGAATGGGATATCGCGCGCAAGGCAATAGCGCACGTTCGTCATCCAACTTAAGACATAGAGGTTGAGCGTGCGCGCAAGTGGCAGCTCGAGGCCGATGAACTTGTCGATGAACAACTGATCAGTGTGGTAGCAAAGGTTGAAACCCGCAAGCCGTCCTTGATGTAGATAGAGAAAAACGACCGCCGCGTCCGCTAGTTCGATCAGCACGCGCCGGAAGTAGGCCGGCGTCAGCGCCTCGAACTGTTCAAAGCCAACGCTGGAACGGTTGCGCTGGTTTTCATACAGTCCGACCATTGCGGGTACCGCGCAAAGCGCTTCCTTCCCGTGACGCCGGTCGATCTGGACCAGATCGCCGGTCTTGAGCTTGCGCCGCACATCTCGGCGCGTGGCCCGCGGCAGCGATTTGAGATACGCGTCCTCTGTTGCGTAGGGCAACGGCAGCACCGCGTTCGGCAGACTCGGTTGGCGGGTAAAGCCCGCTTTCACGAATGCGATACCTACCACATGATCCTCTGCGATGTCCTTGGCTGCCACCAGGCCTATCCCGTGGCTGGCAGCGAACGAGTTTATGCTCGCCAGAAGGCGGTCCACCACCTCGCTTCGGCGGCTGATCGACAAATCGGGCGCGAAGCCGAGATGGCATTTGTCGGCGAGAGGTGAACCCAAGCAGACGAGTCGCAATGTGAGCAGGCGCTGAACGCGACGCATGAGCGGCTGCAGCAATACTTTGCACCGGCCTTGGATCGTCGTGTCAAGTCTGTAGTCGGTTATGAATGCCGGGGCTACCGCGATCACGCGGTCGCACTCCCGCGCCGCGAAATAGACCCAGGAAAAGTCCGCAAGCTCCGCCTCCTCGACTGCACGATAGTAAGCCCAGCCTTCCGGGTCTCCGTGAAAGCACGAATCCCACTCGGTGCGCAATATGCCAAGGATCGTGCGGTGGACGTCGATCCTCAGCGTTGGGGACGGAGTATGCACTCTGGTTATGATGTAACTCCAAGCACAACGACGCCCGCGCAGATCATCCCGACTCCTATCCATCGGCGCGTCGGGATAACCTCGCGCAAAAAAACGCGAGTAGCAACCAAGAGAGCAACATACGTTACGCTTTCGAGCGGGAACGCAATGCTTAGTGGGAGCTGGCCGAGAATTTCGATCCACACCGCAAACTCGATGCCGTGGACCAGAATGCCGCCCCAGATCTCAGGCGAACGAAGCGCGCGAAGGAAGAACTTAAGCCCAAAATGCGCCTCGCGCACGTCGATGGCGTCGACGCCACGCTTAAATAGGATCTGGCCGACAACCTCGCACAAAGTCCACAGCGCCAGCAGGAGGACGATACTCGAGGTCATGGCAGCACCTCGGCCAGTGTCGCAATTAAGGCGCGGTTGGTCACGTCATTGCGCGCAAGTGCCTCGGGCCGTGTGCAAACGGCGCGAGGATGATCGAACCACGCCGCGATTCGCTTCAGCGGGTCCAAGAACCGCGGTGCTGAGTACTCGCCGCACACGTCGACTCCGACGATCCGACGGGAGACGGCGAGGCGCTCAAGTGCCGCGAGAAGCGCATCCAGCGGCATCTCGCCCTGATCCCAATTGGTCGAGGCGTCGGCGGGCCGCAGCACGTCCTTGTCGATCGTCACCCACACCGCCTCGGTGGGCAATCGGGCGACCAGCACTTCCAGAAAGGTGGCCCATTCTTGGTCGGCAAGGCAGTTCCAAACAAGATAGCGGCCGCGCTGCCGATGCCCGGGGCCATCGCCGATCCTTCCCCACACGCGGGATGGCTGCGCGCGCCAAGCGTGAATTTCAAGGCGTCCCGACGCAAGCGCGGCAAGATTTCCGGTCTTGAACTGCGGGTGCACGAGGTCCTCGCTGCAGAGACCTAAGGTAACGATTCTTTCCACCTGCGGCAGTTCCAGCGCTCGATTGAGCCAGCCGCCGCAATTGTGGGTCGCAGGCACACGCACCCAGTCGGGGTGGTTATCGAAGTGAATTACAGTGAATGGCTCGACGGTCGTTGCCATCAGCATCGTGGCGAGATGATGGTAATCGCCTGAGCCGTAAAAGGTTACGAGCGGCCCACCACCGGCGGGGTCCGCTAACGCCGCTAACCGCGCTGCCAGGTGGCGCAAGCGGCGCCGACTAGTCCACAATCGTAGCGTAAGCTCTTCGTCTCTTAGATCAATGCACTGCGCCAGCCCATCTGCCAGGGCCGTGGCCAGTCCGAGCTGACTCGGTAGCGAGCCGTCAATATCCAGAATGCGAAGACGCAACGTCACTCCCGCGGACAGGGACCGCTTGGTCGTCAATCAGTGGCAGGCACCGAATAAGAACAGGCAATTCATTCGTAGTCTAACTCACGCTCCGCGACGAGCGTCGCTTACGCGATCCACGCGGCCCATCGTCGAGCGAACCTAGGATTCCGACTCACAAATTCGCGTTGCGTTTTATCAAGCCCTATTAGCGCGTAAGCGTCCTATCGGTAGTCCCGACGGCTCGTCGCAGTGAGCATCCTGCCTGTCAGGATTGCGTGTTCGTGCAATCCAACAGCCAGGAGCTTAGCGATGACCGAACAGATGGCGCCGCTGCGCCGACGCATGATCGACGACATGACAATCCGCAACACCGCAACATGTCGTCGGGGACGTTAAAATCGCTACCGGTTTTCCGGATGCGCGAATTTCAGGTATCGACTCAAAGCAGCCGGTCGACCTTGCGTACAGCGGCGCTCGCCGGCGTTAAAGGGGAGGTCAACGCCACGGTTCAGCCGCGGCACATTGGCGCCGTCCGCTTCAACCGTTTGTTAGCTGGCGCATCGATGCCCGCGGCCGAAAGCGGCCGGCCCGCGCGAGCGTCAGCGATTGAGCGCGCCCATCATGTTCGCTGGATAGCGCTCCCCTGGCGCGGCGTTGAACGGAAACACCGCGTTCAGTGCGGCAAGCTGCGCGGGCGTGGGCCGGACCGCGAGCGCGTCGACATTTTCGTCAAGGTACTTGCGCCGCTTGGCACCGGGGATCGGCACGATGTCGTCGCCCTGCGCGAGCACGCACGCGAGTGCGAGTTGACCGGACGTACAGCCGACCTCGGCAGCAATCGCTTTGACCTTTTCGACCAACGCGAGGTTCTTCGCGAAGTTCTCCCCCTGGAAGCGCGGGGTTGACCGGCGGTAGTCATCAGCGGCGAAGTCTTCGGGTCGCGCGATCGCGCCAGTGAGGAACCCGCGCCCGAGCGGACTTTACGGCACGAAGCCGATCCCGAGCCGACGGCACGCGGCGAGCACGCCGCGCCGCTCATGTCGTGACGTCTCTGTAGGCGGCTGGCGAACTTTCGTTTCTGGCGCAATGCCGACGCCGACGACCGGCCGCTCTTGGCCGCAGACGGACAAAGGTCGGCGCCGCGGCGACAAGTCATACCGAGACCACCGGAGTCGTCAGGCCCCCGGCCTTCTGTGCGCGTGGGTCCGGCGTCCAGGAGGTCCGTGTGGCCAACGTCGTGACTACTGGGTACTGGTATTGGTATTGCGACTCGGCGAAAGCAACGCAAGCAGAGTCTCGAGGCCTTCGCTCTTGAGAACGTGATGGTCGAACCCGGCATCGTTGCTGCTTTGCCGCGCCGCGTCGTCTCCCCAAGCGGTATGTGCAATGAGCAGCACGCGGTCGCCCAGCGCGGCTCGTATCGCTCTCGCTGCGCCATACCCATCGAGGCGGGGCATTCCCAAATCCAGAATCGCCACAGACGGGCGATCGGCTAGCGCGGCTTCGACCGCCTGTATACCATCGTAGGCGACCAAGGTGCGGTAGCCGTCCCCATCCAGACACCAGGCTAACGAATTCGCGCAATCGGCATTGTCATCCGCGACGAGTACAACCGTCCCGGCGGTGAGTCGTGGCAGGTGCGCTGTGCGAGGACGGTCCGAGGAAGGCATCGAATGCTCCAGTCTCGAAGCGTACGTGCAGCGCCATCGAATCGATGTAGGGCATTGCCCCGACCCGACGTAGTCATGAAATTGAGTAGCGCAATTGGTCCCGGCGACGTGCCTACCGAGGTGCCGTTTAACCGGACCTTGGCAGTCAGATCAGGTCGCCAGCATCGCTGCGATTCATCGGCTGACTACCGTTGCACGCGCCAGGGAATGATCACGCGCTCGATCTCATTGAGGAGAAGCGTGAACAGGAAACCCAGCAGGGCGATGGTCAGAAGACCGACGTACATTGTCTCGACCGAAAGCACCTCCCACGCGTTCCAGATCATGTAGCCCAAGCCGCTCTTGGCGCCGATCATCTCCGCGATGGCGATCAGGATGAGGCCCATGCCGATGCCGAGCTTGATGCCGCTCATGATGAGCGGCAAGGCGCCCGGCACTGCGATTGTCGTGAACACCTGCCAGCGGCTCGCCCTGAAGTTGTGGCCAACGTCGAGATAGACCTTGTTGATCTCGCGCACCCCGGCGACCGCATTGATGAGCACGGGATAGAACACGCCGATGGCCACCATCACGATCTTGGAGGCTTCCCCCAGCCCGAAGATCAGCAGGATGAGCGGCATGATTGCGCTTTTGGGCACGGGATAGGTCGCCGACACCAGCGGATCGACGATCGCCCGAAGCGGCCGGTAGAGTCCCATTGCAACGCCGAGCATCAGCGCCGGCACGCCCCCCAGCAATGCGCCCCAGAACAGGCGTTGCAGGCTCGCCCAGGTATTGTTCCACAGCGTTCCGTTGCCAACGAGGGTTACCAGGGTGTCGAAAATCTGTGACGGCGCCGGGAAAAATCGCGCATCGAAAATCCCGGTGCGAGTGGCGATTTCCCAAAGCACGAGTAATGCAATGGGCGAGATCACGTTGATGATCCGGTCGCGGTTGCTCGCACTCATGCCCCCGGACAGCCGTGCCTGCCGCACCTTGTTGGTAACGAGCGGGTGTGCTGCCGCCTCGGTGTTGGTGGCCATGTCGTGCGCGATTTCTTCGGCTTCGCCTGCGGAGCTCGCTGCCCCTACTTCGAGGTTCGCGTGCCGGATTGTGGTCATGAGCGCACCTCTCCTTCGTCGAGCGCGCGGGCACGCTGCACTTCCTCGCGCAACTCACCCCAGATGGAAAACACGAGCTCGCCGTACGCCGGCTGCGCCCGCAGCTCCAGGACGTGGCGAGGCCGGTCGAACGGCACATCCACAATCCGCTTGGCGCGGCCCGGATGCGCGGTCATGATCATGATGCGATCGCCGAGCGTGGCGGCCTCATCCACGCTATGAGTGATGAAAAGCACCGTCTTGCGCGTTTCTTCCCAGATCTTGAGGAGCTCTTCCTGCAGCATCACCTTGTTCTGCTCATCCAGTGCCGAAAACGGCTCGTCCATCAGCAGGATGTCGGGATTGTTCGCAAATGCCCGGGCAATCGATACCCGTTGCCGCATGCCACCGGAGAGCTGATTTGGATACGCCTTGGCAAAGCGCGTCATGCCGATGCGGGCGAGGTAATGGCCGACGACCTCGTCGATCTCGGACTTGGGCCGCTTGCGCATGGCGAGGCCGTACGCCGCGTTGTCCCACACGGTCATCCACGGAAAAAGCGAATCACCCTGGAAGATCATCGAATTTCCGGGCTGCCCTACGGCGGGCGAGCCGATTTCCACCGAACCGCGCGTGGGGGTCTCGAGGTTGGCCAGGATGCGCAGCAGCGTCGTCTTGCCGCACCCGCTCGGGCCAACGATCATGAAAAAACACCCGGTCGGAATGTCGAGCGAAATGTCGGCCAGCGCGACCACACGGCCGGCCGGCGAGTCGAACGATTTCTCGAGATCGCGGATGCGAATCTTGACTGGCGCAACGTTTCCGGCGAGCGTCGACGCAGGAACGGTGGCCATTGCGATTACTTCCGTTGCGACCTGGGTTGGTAGGGCCCAAGCTCCTTGACCGCCCCATCCGCGAACGAGTGATCCAACACCTGCTCCACGGTGACGTTGCCCTGGATCAGGCCTTCTTCCTTGAAGAATTTCAGGTCATTCTTGAGGCTCACCTCGTTCACGCGGCCGTTCGGATTGGTCCCCTGGGTGTTTATGGCGCGATAGACCGCGGGGTCTTTGATGTTGGTGTACTCGGTCAGGATGGCGATTATTTCCCCAGCATTGGGGCCAGCGATGCGCCCGTTTGAGAGTGAATCGTTGTAGTCGCGCACGGCGCGCAGGTACGCCCGCATGAAACCCTTCGCGGCTTCGGGCTTGTCCTTGATGAAGTCACCGGAATACAGCAGCACCGCGAGCTGATGGTTGGGATAAATCTCGTCGTCGCCCATCACCCGCACTGCGGCGCCACTCTGGATCGCCCGTGTGGCAGAGGGCTCCGTGGTCATGGCCGCATCCACGGCCTTGTTCTGCAACGCGATCACGTGCTGCGGAAACCCCAGGAACACGCGCTCGACATCGGTGTATTTGAGCCCCGCTTTCTTCAGCGCCTCGTTCAGCGTAGATGTCGATGCGCTGCCGGGCGCACTTCCGGCAATCTTCATGCCTTTGAGATCCTTCAGCGTCTTGAAACGGCCGCTGTCGATCAGGTCCTTGCGCACCAACAGTGGCTGAAAGCCGTAACCGGGCGGCGTCGAGCCCTTGTCGGCGACGATCTTGATGTTGATGCCCCGCGCCACCGCGTTGTAAAGACCGGCGGAGGCTGATCCGCCGCCGACATCGAGTTGGCCCGCGCCAAGCGGGGCCACCATCTTCGCGCCCGAGTCGAATGGCGTGAACGCCACTGCCAGGCCCTCCTGCTTGAAGTAGCCTTTCTTGTCGGCGATAAAGAACCCGGCGTCGCTGCTCGCGCTGGAGATGCCAACGCGCACGGTGACGGGTTCAGCGGCGAGGGATGCGCCGAAACCTGAAAAGATCCCGACCACCAATGCGATGCTGCTTCGGCTCATGTTCCAGAACGTCGTGGGCATTTCCGTCCTCTCGAAGGATTGTCGCGACTCACGCGACGCCGAGTGCGCCGAGCATCTCCGCGACATAGTCCGTATCGGTGACCATGACCAGCATATCCGACGCGCTACGCAATGCGCTGAGGGTGCTGTCGGGCACGTGCGATCCGGCGTCGCGCTTCTGGATCAGCATGCCGGTGACGAGCACCCCCTTGCGGTGCGCCATTTGGCCGATGGCCGGGGCGAACGCCACATTGTCGCCGTCCTGTGCCACCAGGAACACCATGTCGGCCCCGCGAATAGCACGCCCGATCTCGCTGCCTTCGTCAATGATCGCCTGCTGCATATCGGTCGACCCGGCAGCGGCAGCGATGGCTTCGACGTGGCCAAAGCCGCGTCCTGCAATCGCCTCTGCGATGCGCCTGCCACCTTCGCCCAGGCCGAAAAGCTTGATCGCGCGCGGGCGTGAGTTGGGGTAACTGACACGATGCCGCGTGTCGCCGGCGGCGCGCGATTCACTCACTGCCATGGGAACACCGTGCTCACAGCGCTTCGCCGTCTTTGAGCACGCCAGCGGCGCGCAACGATGCTTCAAGCCACTTGGGGCGCACGTTCCTGCCGGCGACGATATCGGCAATACGCGTGCGTTCCTCGGTGACCTTTTGGGCCGCGAGATTTAGCAACGACGCGGCCTTTTCGCG
>JANXZT010000039.1 GCA_025355395.1 Betaproteobacteria bacterium | reverse complement strand
CGTCGAGATTGCCGGCGATGCCCCACATGAAATCGTGAGCATCCTTCTCGGCACGCGTCCGGCTCCGGAACGCTTCGATCTGGGCTCCAAGATAGCCCTTGCGCTGCGCCGCAAGGATGGGGAACTCCGCGGAGGTGCTGATGCCCCGTGGCCCTCCATCTAGCGCACGACGATGACAGGCAGCTTTGAGTGGGTTAGGACTTTCTGCGTCTCGCTGCCGAGCAGCAATGCCGAGACGCCGCGGCGCCCGTGCGAAGCCATCACGATGGCGTCACATTTGTTTTTCTTGGCTGCTGTGAGGATCGCCTCCCAGGGTGCTCTGCCAATCGCATGTGCCACTTCGACGTCGAGGCCGGCCGCTTCGGCCGTGAGCCGGATCGGATTCAAGATGCGGTCCGCTTCCTTCTTGCAGAGCGCCTCATATTCCTTTGGGCGATTCGGTGCGAGCACCATGCCTTCCGCGTACGACGGCGTCGGGTAATCAGGTGAGGCGTAAAACGCGGTGAGGCGGGACTTGAGCGCATGCCCAAGTTCGATAGCGTGTTTGACGGCCTTGCCGGAAAGCTTCGAGCCATCGGTTGCAACCAGAATGTTGGTGTACATGGTACCTCCAGTACAAGAGATCGTACCCGGCGAGGCCGCATGCATATTGACCGGGGTCAAGGGAGGTGTGGTAGGCGCTCGCTTCCTCTCACAGGATGTACCCATGACCCCACACCGTCTATTCTGAATAGCGGGTAAAGTGCCGCGCTCCCGCCTGCAGCCAACAATCGCTTGCTCCAATCCCCGATTGCCGGTAGCGCTTCCATTTAATGGTCTTGAATTCCGCCTGAACACTGATGTTCCAACGTTATGTCGTTAGACCGCACAGTAATGCGTGCGGCGGTGTCCGGATGGATGCTACCACCGCCGGAGAGGCAAGCACCTCGGTCAGAATCCGGTCACTGCGCAGACGGCAGGTACGCTCACGTCCTAAGCGCGGCTTGATCTCGATCAAGGATTGGACGCATGAATTCGCGATACTTGCAGCTACCGATCCGCGTTGTTGCCACGCTGGAGAGCCGCGGAATGGGCTAGCCATCGTCGCAACGATGGCGGGCCGATCGACCTGGGAAAGACGGCATGAACCTCGTTTCGCTGGCTCTCATCGCATCCGTTGCTGCCGGCGTTGCGCAAGCGGAACCCCCTCGAGTTCTGCTGGAAAAGTACCGGTGCTACCTCTGTCACGCAGATCATGAGGTCAAGACGGGCCCTGCGTACGTCGATGTCGCCGCCAGGTACAGGGGGAACTCGCGAGCCGTTGCGATTCTCGCCGCTACCGTAAGAAAAGGCGCCCGTGGCAGCGGACCATGGCATATGCCGCCTCACCCGGAAGTGTCCGACGCGGATGCCAAGACGATGGTGCGGTACATCCTCTCGCTGCAGAAGAAATAGACGCGCGAATCGCAGTTAAAATTACATTATGCTGACAATCGTCCACGGTCGCCGCGAGAAGGTCGAACCCTCACCCATGATGGCGTCGTGTTCGAACGCAGACATCGTCGCCCAGGAACGGCTGGTGTGCGCGTTGCGTGATGCCGCGGCCTCTGACGCGGGCGGCGGGAGCGTCGCCGTGATCGAGACGCACATCTCCCACGTCCTGCTCACCGGACAATTTGCGTACAAGATCAAGAAGCCGGTAGGCCTGGGTTTTGTGGACTTCCGCACCTTGGAGTCCCGCCGCTTCTACTGCGAGGAGGAACTGCGCCTCAATCGTCGCCTCGCGCCCGAGCTCTACCTCGACGTCGTAGCGATTACGGGCAGCGTCGCGGCGCCGACGCTCTGCGGCTCGGGTCCCGCCATCGAATACGCGGTAAAGATGCGTGAGTTCCCGCAAGATGCGCTGGCGTCCCGTGTGCTGGCGCGCGGTGAACTATCGGGCGCACTCGTCGATGCGCTGGCCGCGCAGGTCGCGGGTTTTCACCGCGCGGCCGCCGTGGCGAGCGCCGAGGGCCGGTTCGGCGCGCCCGATACGATCCTGCGTCTCGCGTTGCAGAACTTCCACCAGCTCCGGCCCCTGCTCGCCAACCCTGCAGACATCAAGGCGCTCGACAAGCTTGCCGAGTGGACGCGTGGTGAGCATGCGACGTGCGCCCAGGCGATGGCCCGGCGCCGGAAACAAGGCTTCATCCGCGAATGCCACGGCGACCTCCATCTCGGCAACATCGCCATTCTTGAAGGCAAGCCGATTATCTTCGATTGCATCGAATTCAACGAGGAAATGCGCTGGATCGACGTCATGAGCGAGGTTGCGTTCACGGTGATGGACTTGAAGGAGCGCGGGCGCGCTGACTTGGCGCAGCGCTTTCTCAACGCCTATCTCGAGATCAGCGGAGATTACGATGGCGTGAGCGTGCTGCGCTTCTACCTTGTCTATCGCGCGATGGTGCGTGCCAAAGTGAGCCGCCTGCGCGCAGGCCAGCTCCCAAACCGCGATGCGTCAGCGGCATTGGGTGCAGAATATGATGGCTACGTGCGGTTGGCGAACAGCTACGCCCTCTCACCGCGACCGGCGCTCGTCATCACCCATGGACTCGCCGGCAGCGGCAAGACGACCCTTTCGCAAGCGCTGCTGGAGATGATCGGCGCCGTGCGCATCCGCACCGATGTCGAGCGTAAACGTCTGCACGGCCTTCCCGCGATCGCTCGCGATCGTGCCGGCATCGATGCAGGCGTGTACGCCCCCGAGGCGACGCGCGAGGCCTATCGGCGAGCGCTCGAGTTGGCGCGCGGCGCGACGGCCGCGGGCTACGTGGTGATCGTCGATGCCACATTTCTGAGCCACTGGCAACGCCAGTTGTTCCGAGATCTGGCAACCGAGTCGGGTCTCCCCTTTGTAATCGTGACCTTTGTTGCAAACGAGGCCACGTTGCGCGAGCGAATCGTCAGGCGCCTGCACGACGCGAGTGATGCATCGGACGCCGACCTTGCGGTGCTCGAGCACCAGTTGCAAACGCAAGAACCGCTTGCACCCGACGAACTGGTGGATACGGTTGCCTATGACGCCGAGGCAGCACTCGACGAAGCACCGTCACGGGCACGGTGGCGGGACGTGCTTGACCGGCTTGCGCCCGAGCGCAGCATTAGCTAACACGCACGGCGGCGGCAGGCATCAACCACCTGCCGTCCGATCGATTCCAGGAATTCGTGCGGCGGCTCGATCAAGATTATTCCTGAGCGGATGGGGCGTACTGGCGCGACGTACGACGCCTACCGCATTGGCGCGGCGGCCAAGCCGCGGCTCGCAACGGATGAGATTTCGAGGCGCGGCCTTGAGAACAACGCCGCGCCTCGAATTGCGGCCGGAAAACCCTGTGCTACTTTCGCTTGCTTTCTTTGCCGCGGCGCGTTGACGGACGATCCGGTGCACGCACCAGCAGCACCGGCACCCGCGTCGAGCGCACGACGCCCTCGGCGTCGCTTCCCATGACCAGTCGGGTCAGTCCACGCCGGCCGTGGGTGCCGAGCACGATAAGATCGGCTTTCCATTTTCTTGCTTTGTCGATGATGATGTCCGAGACCCGGTGTCCCAGCGTCGCAACCAGCTCCGACTGCGATTTCAACCCTTGCTTTTGCACTTTTGCCTCGGCGTTGGCGAGAATCTTCTTGCCACTTTCGCGCAATCCGGCAAGAAACTCCTCGATGTATTGCGAAGGAAGATAAGCCATGCCATCGTAGGTTTGGGTGACGAGTAGCTCGTCGACGACATGGAGAAGGAACAACGTCGCATTCTGATCCTTGGCCAATTTGATGGCTTCCTGCAGCCCAAGGTTTGACGCGTGGCTTCCATCGATTGGGACCAGTATCCTGCGAAACATGGATTTTCCTTTGGTGAGACCGCCATGCGCTCGACAAGGATGTCGGTTTTTATGGGCCGGTATCGATGCGGCTCAGGAGCTCATGTCCACAAGTTGCTTCAACGCGATGCGGTCGACCAGCTTGATGATGCGGCCTTGGACTTCGATCAAGCCTTCTTGGCCAAAGCGCGA
>JANXZT010000557.1 GCA_025355395.1 Betaproteobacteria bacterium | reverse complement strand
AACCGCATGGGCGCGTACAATTTTTTCGCGCTGGACGCGCACGCCATACGCCGAGAGCGCGCGGGGATTGCCTTTCGGTCGCAGCCGACCCGGATCATAGAGGCGGCTTGCGCGTTCTGCCATGCGCTCTCGTAATGTGTCGTCGATGAATGAGGTGTGCTTCTGGACGCCCAACAGGTCGCGAATTGCTTGCAGTTCCAGATCGTGCCCTCGCGTCCAGTGTAGGCTAAGACTCTTCCAAATCCGGCCGTCGTCACACCACCAACACTGAAGGGCATCCACGTAGCTGCGCAGTTCCTCGGCAGTCGGATCGCCCAACCGCGCGGCCGGCAAATCGGCCGTAGCAACCCCCGCAGTGCTCACGCTCCGGCCGTCACCCATTCTCGTCCTGCGTAACGAGCGGCTACCGTCTCCGGCAGATCCGAATCGCCCGACGACCTTCATGCGTCTACCGTCTCAACTTCCTCGGGTGCTGTTTCGGTGCGTACCTGGTTCGTTTGCGTGAGGTGAAA
Organism: Betaproteobacteria bacterium; assembly: GCA_025355395.1. GTDB lineage: Bacteria > Pseudomonadota > Gammaproteobacteria > Burkholderiales > Casimicrobiaceae > CAIWHR01. Next base: position 1,883 of record JANXZT010000557.1, on the reverse strand, counting down.
ATGCAGCGGCGTGCCGGCGGGGATGAGCGTGCCGGGCGGTTGGGAACCAACCGGAGCCGGATCGTTGCCAATGGCGACCGATTCGTTGCCGTTCGACGGCCACCAGCCCAGCATGATGCCCGCGATCCTCAGTTGTGTCGGGTCGGGCGACCAATCGCCAGATGCGGCGTCGGCCATGCGCCGGGTGATGTGGGCCACATGATCATCGCTGGCAGCCCTTGCGGCACCGGCGCGTTTCTCGCGCTCGATCGTCAGCGCGCCCTGAATCTCCAGCGAAGCTATGATCGGCGTCAGCGTTTTGCGCGCTACGCCCAGCTCTTTCGCCATCTGGCGCAGGCTCTTGCCATCAGCAAGGGCGTGTACCAGCGTGATCGTGTCCACTTTGGTCTTCGGTGGCGCCATCTGGCCCCTATTCTATCGCTCGTCCTCGTCTTCGTCGTACGCGCGTGGCAGCGCTCTATGAACTGCTCGAACTCGCACGTCAGCAGCACCGTGTTGGTTCTACGGGCTCCCCATCCACTCTCGGCCAATCCTCGTCGAAGTCGTCGTCAGTGCCACGTTCTTCAGCAGCGCGGTCGCAGACGTAGAGATAACAAGCGTGATAACCGCCGAATCGAACAACCGTCGTGTCAGCGCCGTGCGGCGGCGGTTGGGGATTGTTTCCGAGGAACCAACCTATGACGGTGCCCTCGATGTCAGCGTAGGCGTCCTCCCAGTCATCATCAACCGGACAGCCCACAAATTCACACATCTGGCCGTCCGGTACAGGCGGCAGATTGGCGAATATCTCCACGGCGAAGTTTTTCTCACTCATCGGATGCTCCTGTCGCCTCAGTCGCCCTCGCCTTCGCCGTGAGGCGACTGATCTGGCGTGCGCTTACGCCGTACTTCTTCGCCAGTTCGTCGCGACGGAAGCCGGCCTGGCGCTCGGCGTAGAGCGCCGCGATCGGCACGAAGCTCGGTCGCCCGGAGCGCACGTCAAGCCGGCAGACGTCGAACGGACACGTCAGGCACGCCGGGTGGTACGAACAGCCGGCGTCAACGTACTTCGCGCTCTCCGGCAGCTCGCGGGCGGGTACGAGTTCCATCTAAAGCTTTGCTCCGAATCCGTCGCGTTCGGCCATCGCCGCAGAGATGTAGGCTTCCTGCTCTTCCGGCGTGGCGCGGCAGATGCAGCCAGAATCGGCACACACCGCGTCGCCTTTGGGCTCGTACGGCGCGTCATGCTCCGGCGCGTCGCCCGTCGAGAACCACAGCCCCGCCACGAGAGCCACGATCGCAGCGGCTTCGACTCCGGCTATCCACTCCCACATATATCGCCCTCCTTGGCGTCTAGATGAACTCCGCCCGCCGCGTTCGCTTCTTCTGCGGCGGGTGCCCTACGTGCCAGCCGCCGCAAAAGCTACAGGGATAAGCCGCCACGTAATGCGTCGCCAGGAACCGCTGCGCGTTCGCCGCTTCTTTCGTCTCGTGCCGTATCTTCTTCTCGCAGCTCTTTCGTCGCTTGGCGCGCTTACTCGCCATCAGAGCACTTAGTCGCCATTCCAAACCCTCCAGCGTGTCCCGGCCATCAGCTCGTTCAATTCGTCCACGAGATACGCCATTGACGGCGGCACGAGCCTACGGGTCAGTTTGTTCACGTTGCACCTCATGCAAGCCGGAGCGTGATACCGCGTGTCGTTCGCCTCAATCCCGTACCGGCGCCGGTCGTCTTTGCTCACGATGTGATCCCGGTGCACCGCTCGCGATCCGCAGTAGAGACACGCGGTCACTCCGTGTCTTCGTCCTTCGGCTCACAGAAGATGCAGGAGCCATCGGCGTCGAGCGCCTGGTCCGGGTGGATGCCGCAGAACAGCACCATCGGCGTACCCGCTTCGCCGGTC
>JANXZT010000402.1 GCA_025355395.1 Betaproteobacteria bacterium | reverse complement strand
TCCGCGTAGCCGACGATCTCGACGGCGCCGGGATCGGACAGGAAATCCACCAGCCGTTCGCGCACGGAGACGGAGTCCTCCACCAGGAACACCTTGAGCGGTCGCTTCTGCGCCGCCCTGACAGTGTGCTCCCTCACAGCGATTCGCCCGGTTGCGTAAGCTTCCACACGGCCTACTGGATCAGTCCGTTCTTGATTGCGTAATAGGTGAGATCCGCGTTGCTCGCCAGATTCATCTTCTCGAGCACCCGGGTGCGATAGGTGCTCACGGTCTTGTTGCTCAAGTGCAATTCTTCGGCGATGCCGCCGACGGATTTGCCGGAGGCAAGCTTGCAAAAAATCTGGAACTCGCGTTCGGACAATGCCGAGTGCAGGGGCCGACCGTCGCCATCGACATCCCCGGCGAGAAGCTGCGCCACTTCGTTGCTGATGTATTTGCGTCCGGCGAGCAGCGTGCGCACCGCGACGATCACCTGTTCCGGCACGGCGTCCTTCGTCAGGTAGCCGCTCGCCCCCGCCCGCAGCAGGTTGACGGCATATTGCTGCTCCGGGTACATCGACAGGATGAGGATGGGGAGCGTCGGCTTGTGCGGCCGAATCTGGCGCAGAATGTCGATGCCGGTGCGATCGGGTAACGAGATGTCAAGGAGCACGGCGTCCCAGTGCTCCGTGCGCATCTTGCGCAACGCCTCGTCGCCGGTCCCCGCTTCTCCCCCAACGTCCCAGTCGGTTTGCGCTTCCAGGAGCGACCGTACACCTGCCCGGAAGAGTGCGTGATCGTCCGCAATCAGTATTCTGGGTTTCGCGTTCACCGTGACCTCAATTGGGCGCCTGGAACGGGCGCCCAATATTGTAGCGCCGACGCGCGGGTCGGCAAACTTGCCGGACCGGCACGGACTGCGCCACCCGCAGCACCACGGTCCCGGAGCCATCCTCCGAGACCGGGTTCACCCGATGGCGTCAAAGGTGACTCTCCCTTTCGCGCGATTAATTGGCTGCCGCCAATCGCAACGACCCGTGCAGCGACCCGTCCGTCATGCCGTATTCGGCGAGCTTGTTATATACAGTTTTGACGCTGATGCCAAGCACGTCCGCGGCCTTGCGCTTGTTGCCGCCACAGTGGTCGATGGTGGCGAGGATCATCTCCCGTTCCGCGTCGGCAACCGTCGAGCCCAGCGGAACGCGAACGCATCCGTCGGAGCCGACACGCGGGCCGCTTACAGGACCTGGGCGGTTGATCTCAAGAGCCACCTCGTCGTCGCTCATGATGAAGCTCCGCTCGATGCAGTTGCGCAACTCCCGAACATTGCCCGGCCAATGGTGCGCGCGCAGTTGTGCGAGCGCCGCAGGACTGTAGCGCTTGGCGGCGCTGTACTTGGCATTGAGGAGATCAAGAAAATACTCGCCAAGGCGGATGATGTCGTCGGTGCGCTCGCGCAATGCCGGGAGGTTGAGCGGGAAGACGGCCAGGCGATAGAGCAGATCTTCGCGCAGGCGGCCTTCACGCACCGCCTGGTAGGGATCGCGGTTAGTCGCGGTGATGAGGCGCACATCGACGTCGATCTCTTCGGTGCCCCCGACGCGCACAAAGCGACCCGTCTCCAGCACGCGCAGCAGCTTGACCTGAAGCTCTGGCGGCATTTCGGTGACTTCATCAAGAAAGAGCGTGCCACCGGTCACGCGCTCGAAGTGCCCGATGTGCTGGCGCTGCGCGCCCGTGAACGATCCCTTTTCGTAGCCGAAGAGCTCGGCCTCCGCCAGGTTGGCCGGGATGGCGCCGCAGTTCACGGCAAGGAACGGTTCGCGGCGGCGCGCACTCAAGTCGTGAATGGCATTGGCGGCGAGCTCCTTGCCGGTTCCGGATTCGCCTATCACCATCACGGTCACGTCGGCACGCGCCACCAGCCGGATCTGGTGGAACACCGATTGCATGACCGGAGAATCGCCGACCATGCCGCTCAACTCGTTTCCTGCGCTAACATCAGCCTTGCGGACCAAGCCACGAACACCGCGGGTCGCGGGCCGCGGGAAGGTCGCGATCACTGCGCCAGCTTCGATCGCGCTTGCCGAAGCGGTGAAGGGCTCATGAGCGAAAACGTCGTCACTGCAGCGAAGAACTTCCATGGGCGCTCCCAATTAGTTATTAACGCCGCCCGGCGCGGCATGTGGCAGCATCATGGCGGTACTGAATCGGCAAAGAAGTAGGATGCTGGACGAAAACCGTGTAGAAATTTCCCGCCGAAATTGTAGGACGCGTCCTACGCAATCGGCCTCTTTGCCAAAAGACATGAAACCATCTTTGGAACTGCAAAATCGGTCACTAAATCGCGCCTCCGCGCGTTTTGGTTTCGTGGTGCTGGGCCTCGCGGCCGTTTTCAATCTCGGCGCGCTTTCGGTGGCGGAGACGAGCTACGAAGCGCTGCAGCTTTCCTCGAGCGCGGTGGTGCAGACCCAGCGCGGCACGAGCGCGATCGACCAGCTTCGGATTGACCTCCTCGACGCAGAAACCGGACAGCGCGGATTCATCCTGACCGGTGATAACGCCTACCTCGCGCCGTATCAGCAGGCGCAGAATCGGCTGCGTGACGACCTCGAGGCGCTCCACGGCCTGATCGGCGACAATCCGGTGCAAGCGAGTCAGCTCGCCACGGTACGGCGCCTCCTATCGGAGCGCTTCGACGACATCGACAACACGATCAAGCTGCGACGCGACGAGGGATTCGAGGCGGCTCAGAATGTGGTGGCGACGCACGCCGGTAAGATCACCATGGACACCCTGCGCGCCGCTTTCGACGGAATGGTGCAGGAGGAATCGAGGGTGCGGAGTGCGCGCGTTGACGGTCTCGCCCGGCACCAGCGTGCCCTCCGCCTCGGCCTTTTTGCCGAGTCCTTGCTCAATCTGCTGCTGGTCACTCTGGGTGCGATTTTTCTCTGGAACGATCTGCGCCGGCATCGCCGGGAACGCGCTGCCTTGCAACAACGCGGCGCTACACTCGAGGCGCAGGTGCGGGAACGCACCGCGCAGTTGACGGAGCTGTCGCGTTTTCAGGAAAGCGTACGCGAGGACGAAAGAAAGCGTGTGGCGCGCGAGCTTCACGACGAGCTCGGCGGCACCTTGACTGCCGCGAAGATCGATCTACAGCTCATCACCGACCGGCTCAAGACCGACGCCGCGGTGGTGCCGCGCATCGCGCGCATCAATGCGGCGCTCGACGATGCAATCGCGGTCAAGCGGCGGATCATCGAGGACCTGCGTCCGACGCTGCTCGACAACCTCGGGATCGGTGCCGCGTTGCGTTGGCAATGCGAGGAGTTCGCAAAACGCATGGGTTGCGCGTGTCATGCGCAGTGTCCGGACGCGGAAGCTCAACCCACGTCGGACCAATCGGTGGCGATCTATCGCATCGTGCAGGAAGCGTTGACCAACATCGCTAAATAC
>JANXZT010000537.1 GCA_025355395.1 Betaproteobacteria bacterium | reverse complement strand
CGGCAGGACGGCGAACTGCTCCGCGGCATTGGGCATCACCACGAGCTGATCGTCCGCATGGCCGACATTGGTCCCGGCAACCATTGCAATAAGCGCAAAAATAACCGCAACTGGCTTTCTCATGGTCTTGGCTCCGACGTTGTTGGTCTGCAGTACGCGAAGCATTTTTGCGAGGCGCGGCGAGGGTTGTCAAGCGATTTGCGATCGCGATAGAAGCCCCGATCTCGCAGTGCCCGCTTCGTCAGCTTGGGCAACCGCCATCCTGGCCAATGAGCTTCGTATCCGGGGCAGTCAATTGGGCGCAGGATTGGCGCAGGGTGAGCGCCGCCCGCCTTGGTTCCGGCAGGACGGGCGACTTCGAATTCCAAGGCGGCAGCGGTTGCCGCGCACCACCCTCGCGCTTTCTTGCCATTGGCCGGAACCCGACCCATCGTTTTCATCGTATGAGGTCTCACATGCCCCACGTATGGATCCGTACCGCGCTCTTCGCGTTGCTCCCGTTGCTGGCTTCGTTTGCATCCGCTGCCGCCGAGACGGGCGCGCAGGCGGTTGACAACGCCTGGGTCAAGGCAATGAAGGCCAATGATCTCGAGGCTATCCTGAGAACCTATGCGCCCGATGCCACGGCGTGGCTTCCCGGCGTCAAGGAGTCGCGCGGACAACAGGCGATCCGTGCGGCCTACGAGGGCATGCTCTCGGCCAATACGGTCCAGAATGTGTTGCTTTCGGACACGCACTACAAAAGCGTCGGCGATACGTCGGTCGGCTGGGGCCGGTTTGTTCTGACCCCGGCGCCCAAGGCGGGAGGGGAACCGGTGGTCCTGACGGGCCAATTCACCGCCGTTGCGCAGCGCATCGGTGGCCGGTGGGTCTACATCGTGGATCACGCGTCCACCGTACCGCCGCCGGCCGCGGGCACGAAGTAGTCAGCCGTGAGGTCGCACGTCAATATGGTGCCGGCACCAGGATTCGAACCCGGGACCAACGGTTTACAAAACGGTCGCTAACTTGGGATCACATTTCTAATCAGGCTCTTGCAACACACGCCAACTTTCAAGAGCAGCGGCACACAGCCTAGAAACAGCGGACCGAAGGCAAGACAAGTTACGAAATAGCTACGCTGCTCGTTCGGCAACGAGTCGCAGGTAATACTCGCTGCTGTCTTACGCGTTGCCTACGAAAAGACGATCGACAGCCGGCCGCTTCCTCGGGAACGAGGCGCCGCTTTCACAACGATCTGTACGTCACGCCCGAGCTTAGTGAGACAGTCCATCAAGCGACGCTCGGAAACACCCCGAAACCGGCCGCGCAGCAGGTTCGACAGTTTGGGTTGCGGTATCTCCAGCAACGCTGCGGCTTGGGTTTGGGTAATGCCTTTCCGTTTGATGATTTCGGCAATCTTGGCCACGAGCTGCGCTTTGATCAGCATCGCGTCGGCGTCGGCGTAACTGAGATCGGCATAGACGTTGCCGGTCCCTAGTTCAACCTCCACACCTTGCACTTTGCGCTTGCTCATCTTGATAGCTCCTTCACGATCTGCTCGGCGGCCTTCAGTCGCTCCTTGATCAATTCCATGTCCTGCCTGGGTGTGGCGATCCCGCGGTTTGCTTTCTTCTGAAACACGTGCAACACGATCACCGCGGCAGCAAAGCGCACGGTGTAGACGGCGCGGTAAGTGTTGCCACGCCAGTCTTCGACTATCTCCAGGACGCCTGCAGACCCAAAGCCGTGTAGTGGCTTGGCCTGTTCATGCTTCTTGCCCGTCTGTGCAAGGTGCAGGGCATATCCGAACGTATCGATCACTTCCTCCGGCAACGCCATCAAATCCCTCCTTGTGCTCGCAAGCCATGCCAGCGGCTTAAGCTCAGGAGGAGATTTCGACGACATGCCGCATTATACCCATGTAGATATAATTGTCCAGCCAAAGTTCAAACTGCGCGAATTTTGCACAGTCACGATCACCAGCGTTCTCGGCGGTTGGGCCTGTCGGGTCTGCGACTGGAACAGCGAAGCAGCCGACCCGAATGGTGGTGTTACTTCGCGACACTGAGTTTGGGAGGAAATTTCACTCCTTTGGCTTTCGCCATCTCCGCGGCGATCTGCTCCAGGAGGTCGAAGCGCTCATATGCAAGGGTGTGAGCCCACCGGGTAACCTCTGCGTCGATGTCGTTTTGACACTTCACATCGGCCAGATCGAGTCCAACCTGTCGAAGCTCGTTGAGCTCGTTTGGCGTAAAGCGTGTTGAGTTGCCCGATCGAATCATCGCGTTGGCGCGAGGCTCAAGCATGCGTTGGTAGGATTGTGATCTGAGCTGGTTTTTCGGTCCATTCGTTTCTGGGAAGATGGCTCCTACGAAAGCGAGGAGCCGATGACTGCTCATCAGCGCGATGTTGTGCTTTTCGCGTTGGCCACGGGCTTGCGTCAGTCCAATGTGCTCGGCCTGGATTGGTCGCACGTGGACCTCAAGACCGGTCATGCCTGGGTGAGCGCGGGTCAATCGAAGAATCGCAGGCCGATTGCCGTGCCGCTCAATGCGACCGCGCTGGTGGTCTTGCGACGACAGCTCGGCAAGCACCGTATTCGAGTCTTTACCTATGCAGGGAAGCCGCTTGGGAGTGCCAATACGCTGGCATGGCGAAAGGCGCTCAAGCGTGCCGGCATCGAGAATTTCCGCTGGCACGATTTGAGGCATACCTGGGCCTCGTGGCATCGGCAAGCGGGCACGCCAACGCACGAGCTGCAGCGGCTCGGCGGTTGGAGGTCTTCAGTGATGGTCGAGCGCTATGCGCATCTTGCGCCCGACCATCTCGCGAAAGCCGCGAACCGGCTCGATTCGCTGCTCGGTGGTTACGATTTGGCTACGCTGGAGAAGGAAAAGAGACCGGCAGACGGCGCTAATCCCTTGTAAAAATTGGTGCCGGCAGTAGGAATCGAACCCACGACCAACGGTTTACAAAACCGCTGCTCTACCAACTGAGCTATGCCGGCGCTGCGCGGCGCTACTGTCGCGCGCGACTACTTGATGATCTGCAGGTGCGAGGGGCGAGGCTTCCGCTTGCCTGCCTCGCCAATTTTCTTGTCGTCGCCGCTCGCGGCACCGTTGCGATCGAGCGCGCCGGGCTCGGTGGCGGCCGCAAGCGCGGTCACGGGATCGTCGGCCACGGTAAAGGCGAAGCCGTACCCGGTTTCCTTGGCGAAAATCCCGGCCACGGCCGTCATCGGCACCGCGACTTCCTGCGAGGCACCGTTGAAGCGCGCGTTGAACTGCACCCATGCGTTGTCGATCGTCAGCTTCCGGGTCGCGGTAGTGCCGATGTTGAGCACGATTTCACCGTTCTTGACAAAGCCCTGCGGCACGCGGGTCTCCGCGTTCACCTTGACCGCCAGATAAGGCGTGAAACCGTTGTCGGCGCACCACTCGCATAAGGCGCGGACGAGATAAGGCTTGGCGGACTGTTCTGACATTTCCCAAGTATTACGCGGGTGCGCGACGCGGTCAATCGCCGGGGAAGCGCCCGGATCGCACCGGCGTTGACGCCGATCGATCCCGAATCGCATCACGCAACGTCCGGATGCCGGATTCGAATCAGCTGTAATCCAGTGAATTACTTGCGCATCCCACGCTCGGCCGAGGTCAATGCCTCGGAAAACGCCGGCCGCGAAAACAGCCGCTCGGCGTACTTCATGAGCGGCGCCGACTGCTTGGGCATGACCACACCGTAATAGTCAAGGCGCCACAACAGCGGGGTGATCGCAACGTCGAGCATCGAATACTCTTCGCCGAGCATGTATTTGTGCTTGGCGAAGACCGGGGCGATCTGGAGCAGGCTGTCGCGCACCAGGTTCCGCGCCTTTTCGATCTGCTTCTGGTTGTTGCCTTCCAGCGCATCGATGTGGCAGAAGAGCTCCTTCTCGAATCGATGCAAAAAGAGCCGCGCCCGCGCCCGCATGACCGGATCGGCCGGCATGAGCTGGGGATGTGGAAACCGCTCATCGATGTACTCGTTGATGATATTGGACTCGTGCAGCACGAGATCCCGCTCCACCAGCACCGGCACCTGGTTATAGGGGTTCATCACCGCCAGGTCTTCGGGCTTGTGGTCGAGATCGACGTCGATGATCTGGAAGTCCATGCCCTTCTCGTGCAGCACGATGCGGCAACGCTGGCTAAAGGGATCCGTGGTCCCGGAGTAGAGCGTCATCATGTTGAAGTTCTCCTTGCGCCTCGAGCGTGGGTCGCGCGAATGGGACGGCTGGTAGCAGAAAGCGAACCGGGCGGGAGCCGCGCCCCCGCCCAGCTGATCAGATCAAAGCCGCTGTGTTGCGCGGTGTCGCGTGCGGGTGATGATGGCCGGGTGAGCTTCACACGACCGCCATCACCGGCTAGCGCGGTCAGTGGACGTCCCGCCAGTATTCGCGTTTCAGCAAATACGCAAAAAGGAAGAGCACGCCAAGGAATATCAGCACCGCCAGGCCGACATTGATCCGCTGGTTCCTGGCAGGCTCGCCCATGTAGTCGAGGTAGTTCACGAGATCCGCGACCATGGCCCGGTATTCCTCGGGCTTCATCGTGCCAGGCGTCTCCGGAACCAGCGTGCGAACTTCCACGGCGTCCCCGGCAGCGGGGGCCACCATCACGAGCTGACGGACAGCAATGGCGGCGGCCTGCGCCTTCTCGTGGTCCTCGTACTCGGTCGTCTGGAGGCGATTGATCCCGCCCTGCACCCACAACACGTGCGGCATGGCGACGTTGGGGAACACGAGATTGTTCCATCCGCTGGGCGTGCCATCGTCCTTGTAGAACCCCAGGAAATAGTTGTAGAGCCAATCGCTGCCGCGGATGCGCGCTTCGACGGACAAGTCCGGCGGGGGCGCTCCAAACCAGCCCTTGGCGTCGATGGCAGGCATTGCGACCGTCATGGTTTCGCCGATCTTGTCGGTCGCAAACATGAGGTTGTCACGAATTTGCGCTTCGGTCAGGCCGATATCGGTCAATCGGCTGTAGCGCATGTACTTGGCGGTGTGGCAGTTGAGGCAATAGTTGACGAACGTACGCGCGCCGCGTTGCAGCGATTCTTCGTCGAGCCGGTTGATCGGCGCGGGCTCGAGGCGCAGCTCGTTGCCGCCCGACGCAACCGCGGGTCCGTTGGCGCAAGCGGCGAGCACGAGCAACGCCGCGGCGGCGGATGACCGCAGGAGCGATGTGATCGGCCTCATCGGACTCTTTCGGGAACGGGCCTGGTGCGATCACGCGCGGTATACCAGGGCATGAGCAGGAAAAAGAGGAAATACACGATGGTCAGCACGCGCGCCACGACCGTCGCCTTGTCGGCCGTAGCAAGGATCGGGACGCCTTCGGAGAACTGTCCCCACACCGTCACCGGCACCACCCCGAGATACCCCAAGATGAGAAAGCTCACCACGAACAGCGCAAGCCACGTTTTGTAGAGGCCTCCGCGATACCGGATCGATTTCACGGCCCCGCGGTCGAGCCACGGCAGCGCAAAAAAAATCAGCACCGCAATGCCCATCACCAGCACACCCCACACCTGCGTGCCCATCATCGAGGGCACGGCGCGCAGCATCGCGTAATAGGGCGTGAAGTACCACAAGGGGGCGATGTGCTCGGGCGTCTTCAGTGGATCGGCCGGGATGAAGTTGTTGGCTTCGAGGAAGTAACCGCCCATATCGGGCAGGAAGAACACGATGATCGAGAACACCACCAGGAACACCACCACGCCCATGATGTCCTTCACCGTGTAATACGGATGGCTGTAGATGCCGTCGAGCGGCAGGCCGGTCACCGGGCTTTTGGGCTGCTTCTTGATTTCGATGCCGTCGGGGTTGCTCGACCCGACCTCATGCAACGCCATCAGGTGCGCGGCCACGAGGCCGAGCAGCACCAAGGGCAGCGCGACCACATGGAACGCGAAGAACCGATTGAGGGTGATATCCGAGATCGTGTAATCGCCACGAATCCAGAGCGCGAGATCCTCCCCGATGACGGGGATCGACGAGAACAGGTTGACGATCACCTGCGCCCCCCAGTAGGACATCTGGCCCCATGGCAGCAGATACCCGAAAAAAGCCTCCGCCATGAGTGCCAGGTAGATCACGCACCCGATGATCCACAGCAGCTCGCGCGGCTTGCGGTAGCTGCCATACAAGAGTCCGCGGAACATGTGGAGGTACACCACCACGAAGAACATCGACGCGCCCGTGGAATGCATGTAGCGGATGAGCCACCCCCAAGACACGTCGCGCATGATGTACTCGACCGACTCGAACGCCTTGGCCGCGTCGGGATTGTAACTCATGGTAAGAAAAATGCCGGTGATGATCTGCAGCACCAGCACAAATGCGGCGAGCGAGCCGAAGTAGTACCAGAAGTTGAAATTCCTGGGGGCGACGTACTTCCCCCACTGGCTTTCCCACAGCGCCGTCAGCGGGAACCGCTCATCGATCCAGGTAATGATTTTTTGCATGGCCGCGTTCTTTTCCTACGCCTTCGTGGCGTCCTCGCCGATGACAATCCGGGTATCCGTCACATAGCGGTGGGGCGGTATGACGAGGTTCGTGGGGGCCGGCACACCTTTGAACACACGGCCGGCAAGATCGAACTTCGATTGGTGGCACGGACAGAAGAAGCCTCCGAGCCAATCGGCGCCGAGGTCCGCGGGCGCCATTTCGGGGCGATACGTCGGCACGCAACCCAGATGGGTGCAGATGCCTACCGCCACCCATAGCTCCGGCTTGATCGATCGCGTTTCATTTTTGGCGTAGGCAGGCTGCTGCGGCACTTGGGACGCAGGATCGGCCAGCCGCGCGTCGAGTTTCGGCAGCGTGGCCAGCATGGCCGGGGTGCGATTGATAATCCACACCACCTTGCCCCGCCATTCGATGTCGATCTTCTGGCCCGACTCGAGCTTGGCAATGTCGATGTCCACCGGCGCGCCGGCCGCCTTGGCCCGCTCACTTGGAAAAAACGACATCACGAACGGCGTTGCCGCGGCGGCAACCCCGATGCCTCCCACGACGCTCGTGGCGCCGACCAGGAACCGGCGCTTGCCGTGGTTTACGTTGCTTTCCGTCATTTCTGCCCGTCCGTTGCCTCGCGTCCCCTGAGCGTCGACCCGGTTCTTGAGTCGAGCACGCCCGCGCGCTCGTCTGATAGGGACGGCCCGGCCATTCGCAGAGACGGCGCCCCGTTTGGGCGCGCCGCGCGGGACCTGGCGATCAATTCGCGGCTCGCAAACCTTGCGATTATAGAGGATTTGCGCAACGCGCCGGAAGCCTCTACTGCCGGCGACCGCATAAATCCCTCCGCAATCATGTAATTGCGCCACGTGACACTGCGCCCTGCCGCTGTCGGTCCGTGCCGGCCATTCGGAGGAGAGCGCCGGCAAGGCTTTTGCCTTTGAGCTCGAGCACGGCTGTCTATAATCGATACCTTCCATCATCGCTGGCCTGGAGCCGTTGTGCTTCGCAAATTCTGGTTGCTGTTCGCGCAAGCCTGCACGCTATGCTTGGCGGCGCTGTTTGTAATTGTCACGCTGCGGCCGGATCTCTTGCCCCGCACCGCAGCGCGCGGCGAGAACGTGGTTCTGCTTCAGGAGACGCGGACCGCCGTCACGGCGCAAAAAGTCGCGTCGTTTTCGGACGCGGCGAAACGCGCCATGCCGGCGGTGGTGAACATTTACACCAGCAAGGAGATGCAGCAACGGCGTCCGCTGCTCGAGGATTCATTGTTGCGGCGCTACTTTCCCAACCTCGACGAGCGCATGCCGCGTCAGCGCGCGACAAGCCTCGGGTCCGGTGTCTTCGTCTCGAGCGACGGCTATGTGCTCACCAACCATCATGTCATCGAGGGCGCCGACGACATCCAGCTCGTGCTACAGGATGGCCGCCGCCTGCAGGCGCGCGTGCGCGGGACCGATCCCGAATCCGATCTCGCGGTGCTCAAGACCGAGGGTGAAAATCTTCCACACATCACGTTCGGCGTCCTCGACCAGGTGAGCGTGGGCGACTTCGTGCTCGCGATCGGCAACCCGTTCGGGTTTGGCAATACGGTGACCCTCGGCATCGTCAGCGCCCTCGGGCGAAACCACCTCGGCGTCAATCGTTTCGAGGATTTCATTCAGACCGACGCCGCAATCAATCCAGGCAACTCCGGAGGCGCCCTGGTCGACTCCGCCGGCAACCTCATCGGCATCAACAGCACGATTTACTCGCAGTCGGGCGGATCGATGGGCATCGGGTTTGCCATTCCGGTGACGATCGCGCGGACGGTGCTCCAGCAGATCATCAAGGATGGCGAGGTCACCCGTGGCTGGTTCGGGCTCGAGCCCGAGGATCTCACCGAAGAGCTGGCCCGATCCATGGCAGTGGCAAGCCCCAATGGAGTGCTCATTCGCAATCTGGTCCGCAACGGCCCTGCCGATCGCGGCGGCATGCGGGTGCGTGACGTGGTCACCGAGATCGATGGCAAGCCGATTCGAGACACCTCCGTGCTTCTCGCGCGCATCGCCGAGCTCACACCCGGCGCTGCCAGCAGGGTGAAGGTCGTGCGCGAGCACAAGGTGGTCGATCTCGAGGTCACGGCGGGCAAGCGCCCGAAACCGCAGGAGCAGTGAGCGGATCGACACGTCAGGCTTCGCTACTTGCCTCCACTGTCGGGGGCAACGTGAAACGCGCCAACAGCAGTCCCAACTCGTAGAGCAGCCACAACGGAACAGCCAATAAGAGCTGCGATACGACGTCGGGCGGGGTGAACACCGCCCCCACGACGAAGGCCCCGACGATCACGTAGGCCCGAATCGATCGCAGCTTATCCAGCGAGACGACGCCGAGCCGCACCAGCACGATCACGATCACCGGCACCTCGAAGGTGACGCCGAATGCGATGAACATGGTCAGGACAAAGGACAGGTATTTGTCGATGTCCGTCATCATCTGCACGCCGACGGGCGTGTAGCTCGCGAAAAACCCGAACGCGATCGGAAACACGAAAAAATAGGCGAAGCTCATCCCGAGCAGGAAGAAAAAAAAGCTCGAGACGATCACCGGCACCGCGAGCTTCTTCTCGTGCTGATACAACCCCGGCGCGACAAAGGCCCACATCTGGTAGAGCACGAACGGCAGCGCGATCAGGAACGCGGCCATCAGCGTCACCTTGAGCGGCACCAGGAAAGTGCCCGTGACGTCGGTAGCGATCATGGTCGCGCCGCGCGGCAGCGCGTGCAGAAGCGGCGCGGCGAGCAATGCGTAGATGTCCTTGGCAAACGGAAAGAGGCACAGGAGGACAACCACCACGGCCACAATCGCGCGCAGCAGCCGCGTGCGCAACTCGATCAGGTGCGAGAGGAACGTTTCCTGGGCGCCTTCGGTGATGGACGGATCGGTCATGCCATCAGGGCCGCTCGAGGCCGGGAAGTGTTGCCTGCCGAGGCGGCTCGACCGCCTGGGTCGGCAGCGGAACGGGCTGCTGCGAGACGGTATCAGGATTGGGTGCGCCGGCGATCGCCTCGTTGGCTGGCGACTCCATGTAGCTCGGCGCTTCCACAGGCGTCGCCGGAGCATCGGCAAGGGCCGCGGCGTCGCTCAATTCCGATTCGACGGTACGGACGCTGGACTCGATTTGGCTGACCGTCGTGGTCATCGAGGTCTCGATCTCTTTCGCGGCGCTGTGGACCTCGCGCTGCAGCTTGCGCAACTCCTCCAAGTCCATCTCGCGGCTGATATCCGCCTTCACGTCGGTCACATAGCGCCGCAGACGGCCGTACAGATGGCCGAGTGTGCGGGCCGTCTTGGGCAGCTTCTCGGGGCCGATCACGATCAGCGCCACGACGGCGATGACCATGATCTCGCTGAACGCAATATCGAACATGATGGGAGCGCCTGGACTGGAACCGGGCCGATCGTACGCGTCGCCGATACGGTATCGGCATCGGCGCCAAGGCGGGCCACCGGTCCTCGAACGGCCGGTGCGCCCTGCCAAGCTTATCCGCGGCCGGAGGTTTCCTTCTTCACTTCGGCGTCGATCGTCTTGCCGGTAATCTGCTCCGAGGGCACATCCACCGCCGGATTGACAGCGGCGGAATCGGTTTCCGTCTTCATGCCTTCCTTGAAGCCTTTCACCGCGCCGCCCAGGTCCTGTCCGATGTTGCGCAATTTCTTGGTGCCGAAGATCAGCACCACCACCAAGAGCACGATCAGCCAATGCCAGATGCTAAGACCGCCCATGTCGTTCTCCTTGAATTGAGTGCGCTAAGGAACCTAAGCGCGCGGAACCATGTGAGGAAGCTGGTCGGGTCCGCCGATCACGTGAATGTGCACGTGCATCACGTCCTGCCGGCCGATGTGGCCGGTATTGACAATGGTCCGGAAGCCCTCGGGCGAGCCCTGCTCCCGCGCGAGCCGACCTGTCATCGCCAGCATTCTGCCGAGCACGCCGGCGTCCTCCGCCGCGGCCTCGCCGAGGGAGGTGATGTGGCGCTTGGGTATCACCATGAAATGCATCGGCGCGACCGGATTGATGTCGTGGAAGGCGAGCATCTCGTTATCCTCGTACACCTTGCGCGCGGGTATCTCGCCACGCACGATGCGGCAAAAGATGCATTCCGGTTCCGACGTTCCACTCATGCTTCCCGTCCTCACCAATCAACTGCGGAATAGAATGCGCGCACGCCTGAAGACCCCCCGCGCTTCCGGGCCATTCGTGCGCGCTACACCCTCATTGTATCGCCAGCGCTCCCGCTATTTGCGCGAAAGCTGGAATCCAGCGTCTTGCACTGCGCTGTCAACCTTGAAGGGTGACCGCAGCATCTGCTTCGCAATGCTGCGCCAAGTCGGCTGCCGGAAAGCGCACCTCACGTCAGCGCCGGCGCGCCTTTTCAGCCATCCCCGAAACGCCTTCGCGGCGCAGGAGCTCGGTGCGCACATCTTCAGGACCCATGCCATGGTGCGCGAGCAGCACCAGGCAGTGGAACCAGAGATCGGCGATTTCCGCAGCGATGCGGGATCGGTCGCCGTCCTTGGCGGCCATCACCGTTTCGGTGGCTTCCTCGCCGATCTTTTTCAGGATCGCATCCTCGCCCTTGGCGAAAAGCGCCGCCACGTAGGACGTCGCCGGGTCGGCGTCGCGGCGCGCGGCGATGGCGGCCGCCAGACGGTCGAGGACGTCACCCGCGGGGTCGTCAGCCGTGCCCATAAATGTCCTGTGGGTCCTTCAACACCGGCTCATCGTCCTTCCAGTGCCCATCCTCGAGCCGCAGGAAGAAGCACCGTTCATGTCCGGTGTGACAAGCGATGCCGCCCTCCTGTTCGACCACGATCAAAATCGCATCATTGTCACAATCGAGCCGGATCTCGAGCACCTTCTGGGTGTGCCCCGAGGATTCGCCCTTGCGCCACAGCCGGCGTCGCGCGCGCGACCAGTAATGGGCCTCCCGGGTCGACGCCGTGCGTGCCAGCGCCTCGCGGTTCATCCACGCGAGCGTCAGCACCTTGCCCGTTTGCGCTTCCTGCGCGATAGCGCCGACAAGTCCGTCGGGTGACCAGCGCACGGCATCGAGCCAAGGTGCTGTCAGCCCGGTGGAAAGCGGGGATGCCGGTCCCGTGCTCATGAGCGGATCTCGATCCCGGCGGCGGCCATGGCAGCCTTGGCTTGCCCCACGGTGAATTCGCCGTAATGAAAAATGGAAGCGGCCAGCACCGCATCGGCGCCACCCTCCCTGATGCCCGCAACGAGGTCACCCAGCGAACCGACGCCGCCCGACGCAATGACCGGAACGTCGACGGCATCGACCACTGCGCGGGTCAAGGCCAGATCGAACCCGGTGCGGGCGCCGTCGCGATCCATGCTGGTCAGGAGAATCTCCCCGGCGCCGCGCGCCACCACCTCCCGCGCCCAGTCCACCGCGTCGATGCCCGTAGCGTTGCGGCCGCCATGGGTATAGACCTCCCAGGACTCGGGCGCCGATTGCTTGGCGTCGATCGCGGCAACAATGCACTGGGCGCCGTAGCGGCCCGCGGCCTGGCCAAACAATTCCGGATGCATGACGCCCGCGGTATTGATGCTCACCTTGTCGGCGCCGGCGTTAAGGAGCGCGCGGATGTCGTCGATCGTATTGACCCCGCCACCGACGGTGAGAGGTATGAAAACCTGGTCCGCCACCGCCTCGATCATGTCGTAGAGCAGGCCGCGCGTCTCGACACTCGCGCGGATGTCGAGAAAGGCCAATTCGTCCGCGCCTTGCCCGTCGTAACGCCGCGCGACTTCGACCGGGTCGCCGGCGTCGCGCAGATTGACGAAATTGACACCCTTCACCACCCGCCCGGCCGCGACGTCGAGGCAGGGGATGATGCGTTTGGCGAGACCCATGGTTTGGCGTTCCGATGCTCGAGGCCGTCCGGCCGCGGGACGGTAAGGCGTGACCGTCAATGGCGGCGCGCGGCCTGCATCACCCGCCCCTGGCCACCTTCAGTGCGGTCTTGAAGTCGAGCGTGCCTTCGTAGATTGCGCGCCCGGCGATCACGCCGATGATGCCGTCGTTCTCGTATTTGACGAGCTCCCGGATATCCTCGACCGAGGCGATCCCGCCGGCGGCGATCACCGGAATCTTGAGCTCGCGCGCGAGCTTGACCGTGGCCTCGATGTTGACCCCGGTCATCATGCCGTCGCGGCCGATGTCCGTATACACCACCGCCTCGACGCCGTAATCCTCGAACTTCTTGGCGAGGTCGATGACGTCGTGGCCGGTCATCTTGGACCAGCCGTCGGTGGCGACCTTGCCCTCGCGGGCGTCGAGGCCGACTACGATATGGCCGGGGAACGCGGTACAGGCGTCATGCAGGAAGCCCGGGTTCTTGACCGCCGCCGTGCCGATGATGACGTAGGTGATGCCGTCGTCGAGATAGCGCTCGATGGTGTCGAGATCGCGGATGCCGCCGCCGAGTTGTACCGGAATCTCTTCGCCAATGACACTCACGATCTCACGGATCGCCAGCTCGTTGCGCGGCACCCCGGCCACCGCGCCATTAAGATCCACGATATGCAGCCGCTCGGCGCCCTGCTCCAGCCAGTGCTGGGCCATGGCGGCCGGGTCCTCCGAGAACACCGTGGCGGTATGCATCTCTCCCTGCCTGAGGCGTACGCAGTGACCGTCCTTGATATCGATTGCGGGAATGATTTGCATGGCGGCGGGTAGCTTCGAAAGGCCGTGAACGCGGAGGAAGGCGGGGCTGAAGGCTGAAGGCTGGATGCGCCGGCCGATCAGGCGCTCCCATCCCAGGTGACGAAGTTGGCGAGAAGCTTGAGCCCTGCGTGGTGACTTTTTTCCGGATGAAACTGGGTCGCGAAGATATTAGCCCGTGCCACCGCGCAAGTAAACGGTGAAGGATAATCCGCCGCTCCGGCAATGAGCTCCGAATCGAGGGGATCGGGATAGTAGCTGTGGGCGAAGTAGAAGCGGGTCTCGTCCGCGATGCCATCCCACAGCGGGTGGCGCCGCACTTGGCGCACGCGGTTCCAGCCCATGTGCGGAACCTTGAGCCGCTCGCCAGACGCGCCAACCATGCCGTATTCCGGAAACCGCACGACGCGCCCCGGAAGCAGGCCCAGCCCTCGCGTAGGTCCCTCGTCGCTCTCTTCGAACAGAATCTGCAATCCGAGGCAGATGCCGAGGAACGGCCGCTCGACGAGCGCATCACGCACGACCTGCTGCAGCCCGCTGTCGGCAAGGCAGCGCATGCAATCGGGCATTGCACTTTGCCCCGGCAAGACTATGCGCTCGGCCTGCCGGATGACGGCCGGATCGGCCGTAACCACGATCGACTGGTCCGGCGCTACGTGCTGCAACGCCTTGGCTACCGAGCGCAGGTTGCCCGTTCCGTAGTCGATGACGGCAATCATTTTCAGCCGTCAGCAATCAG
>JANXZT010000528.1 GCA_025355395.1 Betaproteobacteria bacterium | reverse complement strand
CCGTCACCAGCAGCCGCTCCGAAGGCACGTCGCGCATCAGGGACAACGTGGTCTCCAGCGACACCTCGAAGGTCTGGAGATTGCGGTTATTAATACCGATCAGGGGTGTTTTGAGCTTTAGCGCGCGTGCCAGCTCGGGCGCGTCATGCACTTCGACCAGCACTGCCATGTCCAGGCTGCGCGCAATCGCTTCAAAATCTTTCATCTGGGCGTCGTCCAGGATGGCGGCAATCAGCAAACACGCGTCCGCCCCCATGGCACGCGATTCGTACACCTGGTAGGCGTCCACAATGAAGTCTTTGCGCAACACCGGCAGTTGGCAGGAGGCCCGTGCCTGCTTCAAAAAATCGACGCAGCCCTGAAAAAACCTCACGTCGGTAAGCACCGACAAACAGGCGGCCCCATGCTCAGCATAGCTTTGCGCAATATCGGCCGGGATGAAGTCTTCACGCAGCACGCCTTTGGACGGGCTGGCCTTTTTGATTTCCGCAATCACGGCGGGTTGCCCGGCCGCGATCCTGGCGCGCAGGGCGCCGACGAAATCACGCGTGAGCACGCGGCTTTCAGCGTCGGCACGCATCAGCGCCAAAGGCTTTTTGTTCACGGCCGCGGCGATTTCCTCGCGTTTGACGGCGACGATCTGGTTCAGGATGTCGGTCATTTCTTGTCCTCGTCCAGGGGCACGAAAGGCCCCTGCATACGTTGCTTAAGGTAGCGCTCGCCGCGCGCCGAGTTGGCTAGTTTGATCCACAGGTAGACCGCCAAGGCCGGGGCACCAACCACCACCAAAACGGTAAGAAGCGTGCCAAACGTGCTCATAAAGATCCGCTTTTCAGTTGTTGCGACAGGTCGACAAGTTGCGTCAGTTTGGCCTTGGCCGCTCCTGATTCAATAGCGGCCCGCGCACGCTGGACGCCGGCTGCCATCGAATCCACCACATTGGCCGCATACAGCGCGACACCGGCATTGAGAATCACAATGTCTTTCGGTGCGCCAGGCTGATTGTCCAATACCCCGATCAGCATGGCTTTGGACTGTTCCGGCGTTTCCACTTTCAAGGCGCGGTTACTGGCCATGACCATGCCGAAATCTTCAGGGTGAATTTCGTACTCGGTAATTTCACCGTTTTTGAGCTCCCCGACCAGCGTGGCCGCGCCCAATGACACCTCGTCCATGCCGTCTTTGCCGTACGCCACCACGGCATGTTCCGCGCCCAGACGCTGCAGCGCCCGCACCTGGATACCCACCAGGTCGGGGTGAAACACGCCCATCAGCATATTGGGCGCGCTGGCCGGGTTGGTCAGCGGGCCGAGCAGATTGAAAATGGTTTTGATCCCGAGCTCTTTGCGCACCGGCGCCACGTTTTTCATGGCCGGGTGGTGGTTGGGCGCAAACATGAAACCCAACCCCACTTGCTCAATGCACTGGGCAATCGCCGCGGGCGAAAGATTGATGTTGATGCCCAGCGACTCCATCACGTCGGCGCTGCCGCTCTTGCTGCTGACGCTGCGCCCGCCGTGCTTGCTGACCTTGGCACCCGCCGCGGCCGCCACAAACATGGCGCAGGTTGAAATATTAAAAGTGTGCGATCCATCGCCGCCGGTGCCGACGATGTCCACGAGATTTTCCCGATCCGGCACATCGACCTTGGTCGCGAACTCGCGCATCACCTGCGCTGCCGCAGCGATTTCGCCAACGGTTTCCTTCTTTACCCGCAGGCCAACGGTCAGTGCGGCGATCATGACCGGTGACGCCTCACCGCTCATGATTCGGCGCATCAGCGCAAGCATCTCGTCATGAAATATCTCGCGGTGTTCGATGGTGCGTTGCAACGCTTCCTGCATGGTGATCGGCATGGCGTTCCTGAGTAGTGGGGCGACGAGCCTGGCAAGGTGCTGTTATCGAATTGCCTGGGGAGCTGCCGCGATGCCGGGCTTGACGAAATTGCGCAGCAGCGCGTGACCGTGCTCGGTGAAGATCGCTTCAGGATGAAACTGAACGCCTTCCACCGCCAGCGCGCGATGCCGCACTCCCATGATTTCACCATCATCGGAAGTGGCCGATATCTCGAGGCACGCAGGCAGGGAATCGCGTGCTATCGCGAGCGAGTGGTATCGGGTCGCCCTGAACGGCATGGGCAGCTCCGCAAATACACCACGGCCATCGTGGGTGATGATGGATATCTTGCCGTGCATCACCTGCTGCGCGCGTACGATGCTGCCGCCGAAGGCCTGACCGATCGCCTGATGGCCGAGACACACACCCAGGATCGGCACCTTGCCCGCAAAGCGCTCGATCACGGCCACCGAAATACCCGCCTCGGTGGGTGTGCAGGGCCCGGGCGAGATGACGATCCGATCCGGATTCCAGGCGGCGATCTGCTCCGGCGTGATGGCGTCGTTGCGATACACGTGCACATCGGCGCCGAGCTCCCCCAGATATTGGGCCAGGTTGTAGGTGAAGGAATCGTAATTGTCGATGAGCAGCAGCATCACAGCGCACTTCCGGAAAGCGGTGCCGCGCGTGGGGCGACAAACCGCAGCAGCAGATACCCGACGGCGGCTGAAACCAGCGAGCCGCAAAGCACCCCAACGCGCACCGCGGTCGCATAGCTTTCGCCGCGACCCTCGAAGGCGAGGGAGCCGATGAAAAAGCTCATGGTAAAGCCAATGCCGCACAGGATCGACACCCCATAAAGATGTGACCAGCGTGCGCCCTCGGGCTTTCGCGCCCATCGGAGCTTGACCATGAGCCACACGATTGCAAATATGCCGACCTGCTTGCCCACGAAGAGTCCGGCGGCAATGCCCAGCGGCACCGGCTCGAGGACGCTGCCAAGCGAGAGTCCCGCGAGGTCGACCCCCGCGTTGGCAAAAGCAAAAAGCGGCAGGATGCCGTAGGCGACCCACGGGTGGAGATCGTGCTCCAGGGTGCGAAGCGGCGACGCCACGCTCTCGACCGGCGATTTGAGAGGCACGAAGAACGCGCAAACCACGCCCGCCAACGTCGCGTGAACGCCGGATTTGAGCACGGCGATCCAGAGCGCAATGCCGACCAGATAGTAGGCCGCGGATCTCATCACGCCACCGACGTTGAGGACGAGCAACAACAGTATGCAAAGCAGGGCAGCAAAAAGCGCACCGCTCGACAAATCATCCGAATAGAAAATCGCGATGATGACGATAACACCGAGATCATCGATGATGGCAAGTGCCAACAGGAAAATCTTGAGCGAGAGCGGCACGCGATCTCCGAGAAGGGTCAGCACCCCCAGCGCAAACGCAATGTCGGTGGCCGCAGGGATCGCCCAGCCATTCATGGCGATGGCGTCGCCAGCATTGAACCCTGCGTACACCAGCGCAGGCACCGCCATCCCACCCATCGCCGCCGCAATCGGGAGCATCACCTGGGCCGGCGTAGAGAGCTCACCCTCCAGGAGTTCCCGCTTCAATTCGAGGCCTATGAGAAAGAAGAACACCGCCATGAGGCCGTCGTTGATCCACAAGAGCAGCGGCTTGCCGACGCCGATCGCACCGAACTGCACCGACAGCGGAATCTGCAGGAACGCATCGTACGCACGCGACAGAGGCGAATTCATGAGCACCGTTGCCATCACCGCCGCCAGCACCAGCAGGATGCCGCCCGCCGACTCGAGCCGCAGGAAGCTTTGCGCCGCCGTCTGCAAGCTCTGCAGAGGTGTCATCGCGCGCCGCATTGACTCTTGACCGTCGCGTCGTGGGTGCCGGCGCCGCCCGCATCGAGCCCCTGCTGCACCATGTCTGCCGCGCGCAACACGGCGCGGGCCTTGTTGAGCGTTTCCTGCCACTCCGTTGCCGGCACCGAATCGTGCACGATCCCCGCACCGGCCTGCACGTAAAGCGTGCCGTCCTTCACCACGGCGGTACGGATGGCGATGGCGGTATCCATGTCGTCCTGAAAGCTCAGATAACCGACCGCACCGGCGTACACCGCACGCCGCGTCGGCTCGAGCTCATCGATGATTTCCATCGCCCGCACCTTGGGCGCACCGCTCACCGTCCCGGCAGGAAAGACCGCCCGCAACACGTCGAGGCTCGAGAGCCCCGGTTGCAAGGTGCCTTCGACATTGGACACGATGTGCATCACGTGGTAATAGCGCTCGACGATCATGCGATCGGTCACCTTCACGGTGCCGGTCGCCGCTACCCGTCCGACATCGTTGCGACCCAGGTCGACCAGCATCACGTGCTCGGCAATTTCCTTGGGATCGGCGAGGAGGTCGGCCGCGTTCTGCTCATCGGCAGCGCGGTCGGCACCACGCGGGCGCGTTCCGGCGATGGGCCGCAGTGTCACGGTGGCGGCTTCCTTGCGCACCAGGATTTCCGGCGAGGCGCCTACGACATGGAAATCGCCAAAGTCGTAATAGAACATGTACGGCGACGGATTGAGCGAGCGCAAGGCCCGGTAAAGCGACAGCGGGGACTCGGTGAACGCGCGCGACAGCCGTTGCGACACCACGACTTGCATACAATCGCCCGCGGCGATGTACGCCTTGGCTCTGGCGACCGCGTCCTCGAAGGCCTGCTGCCCGAATTCGCTCGATGCGTGGGTGACGGTGGTCGCGGGCTGCAACGGCAACGTCACCGGGACACGCAATGAACCGCGCAATTCTTCGAGTCGCTCGCGCGCTTGTTCATGCGCATCATGCCTCGCCGGGTCGGCGTGCACGATCAGGTAGATCTTGCCGGCCAGGTTGTCGACCACGGCGAGCTCCTCGGTCAACAACAACAGGAGATCGGGAACCTGGTCGACGCCCGGCGATGCCGGCCGTGCGCCGGCGGCAAGGCGCGGCTCGATGTGGCGCACGAGGTCATAGCCGAAAGACCCCGCCAGGCCGCCACAAAATCGCGGCAACCCCGGACGCGGCGCGACGCGATACCGCCGCATGAACGCCTCGATGAACGCGAGCGGATCCCCGTGGTGACGCTCGATCACGCCGGTGCGATCTTCCACCTCGATGGCCGTACCACGCGCGCGAATGCGCAGGTTCGCCGGGAGGCCGATGAACGAATAACGGCCAAACTGCTCTCCGCCCACCACCGACTCGAGCAGGTAGCTCATCGGCGCTTTGGCGAGCTTCATGTAGAGCGACAGTGGGGTATCGAGATCCGCGAAAGACTCGAGCACCAGCGGAATGCGGTTGTAACCCTGTGCCGCGAGCGCGCGGAATTCGGCTTCGGTCAACGGAACCATGGCTTCGACGAAAGGTAGCGCACGGACAGCGGGTGTTTCAGGCGCCGCTTCGAGTAAACGCGGGCGCCGCGGGAACGATCTTAAGGGCGCGAGCGGCGCCAGTCGTTCGTTCGCCACCACCGGCAGGCCGGGATCGCGTTATTGGCCATGTTGAAGTCGATGCTCATCGGAAGGCCGGTATGGCGCGGACGCAATCAGCGACCGCGACCAGCGAGGGCACTATACCATCGGCGTCGATCGATTGCACCGGCTCGCCTTCGTTGTAGCCGTAGGGAACGATCAGAACCGGGCAACCCGCCGCGCGCGCGGCCTGCGCATCGTTGATCGAGTCGCCCACCATCAGAAGTTGCGCAGGCGTCACGCCGAATGCATGCGCGACATGCAGGAGCGGCCCGGGCTCCGGCTTCCTGGTCGGCAGGTCTTCCGCACCGAGCACCAGGTCGAAATAGTGCTCGATACCGGCACGAATGAGATGCGGGCGCACGAAGCGACTCGCCTTGTTGGTGACAATCGCCAGTGGCAAGCCCATCGCGCGGAGCCGCGCCAGCCCATCGAGCACACCTGGAAAAATCTTCGTCTCATTGCCGAGGAGTGCCCGGTAGTGCGCCTGATATCCGATGAGCGCGGCCTGCGCATCGGCCTCGCTGATCGCCTGCGGTGCGACCCCGCGCGATTCCGCCAGGGCCCGACGGATGAGATTGGCCATGCCCTTGCCCACGAGCATGCGGATGCGCTCCTTTTGCAACGGACGCCGGCCTCCGTCCACCAGCAACGCATTCACGGCGGCGGCGAGATCGTGGATGGTGTCGAGCAGGGTGCCATCAAGATCGATCGCCACTCCGCCAATTTCGAACATCGGTAGCGGCGCGCTCATGCCGCCGGCAACCGGGAATGGTTTCGCACTGAACATCGAATCAGCCCACGCTCGCCAGTGCAGCGCGCATCCGGCCGATGGTGCCCGCGTAGTCCGGGGCACCGAAGATGGCGGAGCCCGCCACAAAGGTATCGGCTCCGGCGCGTGCAATTTCCGCAATGTTCTCGACCTTCACGCCACCATCGATCTCGAGCAGGATCTTGCGCCCGGTCCGCGCGAATAATGCATCGATGCGCGATCTTGCGGCGGCCAGCTTACGCAAGGCGCCAGGAATGAACGACTGTCCGCCGAAGCCGGGATTCACTGACATGATGAGCACGAGATCGAGCGCGCCGAGGGTGTGGTCGAGCCAGTCGAGCGGCGTTGCCGGGTTGAAGACCAGTCCGGCCTTGCATCCCACCTCATGGATCAGCGCGACGGTGCGGTCCACGTGCTCGCTCGCTTCCGGATGGAAGCTGATGATCGACGCACCGGCTTTGGCGAAATCGGGCACGATGCGGTCGACCGGCTTCACCATGAGATGCACGTCGACGGGCACGCTGGCATGGGGCTTGAGCGCCGCACAGACCAGCGGCCCGATCGTGAGGTTGGGAACGTAATGGTTGTCCATCACGTCGAAGTGAATGAGGTCGGCACCGGCTGCAACCACCGCCCGCACTTCCTCGCCGAGACGCGCGAAGTCCGCAGAGAGGATCGAGGCCGCGATTCGGTATTCGAGCATGGCTTATAATTCCCTCACGAAGAATCACGGGCACTTCGATGGGCGAAGACAGCAATTACGAAATCAGCATCGGCGTCAAGGCGGCGTATCTCGCAGACCGGTCGGAGCCGTCGCGCAATCAATATGTGTTCGCCTACACTATCACCCTCACCAACGCGGGCAATGTGTCGGCCCAGCTCATCAGCAGGCATTGGATCATCACCGATGCGGAGCACAACGTCCAGGAAGTGAAGGGGCTGGGCGTCGTCGGCCAGCAACCACTGTTGCAACCGGGCGAGGCGTTCGAATACACGAGCGGCGCCACGCTGCCCACGGCGATGGGCACGATGCATGGCACCTATCAGATGGTGGCCGAGGACGGCCATAACTTCGAGGTACCGATTCCGTCCTTCACTCTTTCGGTTCCGCGCATCCTTCATTGAGGTTCGCAGCACCCGCACCCGCGCGTCGCGCCGCCTCGAGCACTTCCGGCTTGCGTTTGCGCGGGCGCATCGTCCACCACACGATGAACACAGCGAGCAGGAGCGCAACCAGCGCTTCGAGAAAAATCCATTCCATCGCAAGACCTCGCTACGGTGGGCGGGGCCGCCTTCATCTGCAATCTCTGGCGGCCCGATGTTGGACGGCAATCTTGTTGGCGGCGATGTGCGCGGCGCTGGTTGCCGGATGCGCCGTCTCGCCCTTGGCGCCTGCGCCCGCCCCCACACCCACGCCTACCCCCGCACCTCCGCCGCCGTCGCTCCCGGCGCTCCCGGCGCAATACCTGCCAGTGTCGTGGGACGCGCTCCCCGGCTGGCGCGTCGACCGCACCCAGGAGGTATGGCCCGCGTTGCTGGCAGGATGCGGCGCGCTCGTCCGAGGTAACGCGTCTTCGCTCTGGCAGGAAGCCTGCACCGCCGCGGCGCTCGTGCAAGCCACCCACGCGAGCGAGGTGCGCACATTCTTCGAGCAGTATTTTAACCCATATGCAGTGACGTCCCCGGACGGCCGGGACACGGGCCTTGTGACGGGCTATTACGAGCCGCTGCTCATGGGAAGCCGCGAGCCGACCGCGAGCTTCCGCGTGCCGCTTTACGCGCCGCCGGAAGACTTGCTCACCATCGACCTGACCGAGCTCTACGCGGAACTCAAGGACAAGCGGTTGCGCGGCCGCGTGGAAGGCAAGCGCGTGATTCCGTATTGGCCGCGGGCGGATATCGAGGCGGGCAAGGCCATGACGCGCGGCCGTGAGCTCGCGTACGTGGGCGATCCGGTCGAGGCGTTCTTCCTGCAGATCCAGGGCTCGGGACGCATTGCGCTCGCCGACGGCTCGGTGATGCGGGTCGGTTACGCCGACCAGAACGGCCAGCCCTATCGCGCGATCGGTAGCGTGTTGGCGGACCGCGGTGAGATACCACTGGAGCGCACCTCGATGCAGAACATTCGCGAGTGGGGACAGCGCAATCCCGAAAAGCTCTCCGGAATTCTCGATGCCAATCCGAGCTATGTTTTTTTCCGCGAAGTGCCGCCGCCAATGGCCGGGACCCTGGAGGCCGCGATCGATGGTCCCATCGGCAGTCTTGGCGTGCCGCTCCTCGCGCGACGGACCATCGCCGCCGACACCCGCTCCATTCCACTGGGCGCGCCGGTCTATATCGCTACCACCTATCCGTCGACGGACCGTGCGCTGCAACGCCTTGTGATGACGCAGGACACGGGCGGCGCCATTCGCGGTGCGGTGCGCGCGGATTTCTTCTGGGGTTTCGGCGATGACGCTGGCCAAGAGGCGGGGCGCATGCGGCAGGAAGGGCGCATGTGGCTGCTCTGGCCCAAAGGCGCGCCATTGCCGAATCGTTGAGGAGCGAGATCAGTCGTCGCGCGGGTCGGGAAAGTAGGGTCAGACTCGACTTTCCGTTTACCTCTTGCAGGCTTGTAGCGAAAGACGAGTCTGACCCTACTTTCTTGCTAGCAAGATGCGGCGTTCAGAATTTCCTCGGCTTGCCGATCGGCGTGATACGAAGATCGGACCATGGCGCCCACCGCGGCGTGCCGGAAACCCATGGCGTAGGCCTCGCGCTCGAAGCTCCCAAACGCGTCCGGATGCACATAACGCAGCACCGGCAGATGGCTGGGGCTGGGCTGCAGATACTGGCCGAGCGTCAGCATGTCGATGCCATGCGCGCGCATGTCGCGCATCACGGCAAGAATTTCATCGTCGGTTTCGCCGAGCCCCACCATCAATCCTGATTTGGTGGGAATGGCCGGAAAGCGCTGCTTGAATTCACGCAGGAGGGCGAGGGAGTTCGCATAATCGGACCCCGGCCGCGCCTGTTGGTAGAGCCGCGGCACGGTTTCCAGATTGTGGTTCATCACGTCGGGTGGCGCATCTTCCAGGATGCCCAGCGCGCGCTCCAGACGGCCGCGAAAATCCGGCACCAGGATCTCGATCTGCGTGGCCGGAGAATGCGTCCGCACCGCGCGGATGCAATCGACAAAATGCTGCGCACCGCCATCGCGAAGATCATCCCGATCGACGCTGGTGACGACGACATAGCGCAAGTGCAACGCCGCGATCGTGCGCGCGAGGTTGATCGGCTCGTCGCGATCCAGCGCCAGCGGCCGGCCGTGTCCCACGTCACAGAACGGACACCGGCGGGTGCAGATGTCGCCCATGATCATGAACGTCGCGGTGCCGTTGCTGAAGCACTCGCCGATGTTCGGGCACGAAGCCTCTTCACATACCGTGTGCAGGTTGTTTTCGCGGAGGATCCGCTTGATCTCGTGGAAACGCGGCGAAGTAGGCGCCTTGGCGCGAATCCAGTCCGGTTTTTTGAGCCGCTCGGCTGGGACGATCTTGATGGGGAATCTGGCAAACACGCGCGCGGTCTTGGCGTCGCCCTTGTGCTTGACCCCCGCGGCGTTGCTGGCCGGCGCGTCGCGCGGGTCCATCAGGTTCCAACATCCTTGGTCAGCCGGCGCGCGATGATCGGTGCGAGCGCGTGGCCGGCGGTGGCCACGGTGGGGCCCGCGACGTACTCCGCAAGCTGCGTGACCGCGAGCCCAGGATACCCGCACGGGTCGATGTCGTCGAAGGGTCGGAGATCCATGGCAATGTTGACGCTCAAGCCGTGATACGTGCAGCCATTTCGCACCCGCAGGCCCAAGGCGGCAATTTTGGCTTCGCCACCGCTGCGTCGCACATAGACGCCTGGCGCCGCTGCTTTGCCATAGGCGAAAACGCCAACGGAATCAAGCCATTCTACCACCGCCCCTTCGAGCTTTCGGACGAGCGCGCGCACTCCGAAGCCGTTACGCCGCAGGTCGATCATGAGGTAGACAATGAGCTGGCCCGGCCCGTGATAGGTGATCTGGCCGCCGCGGTCGACCTTGATCACCGGCACGCCGGGATTGCGCAACAAATGCTCCACGCGGCCGGCGAGCCCCAGCGTATAAACCGGCGCGTGCTCGGTGAGCCAAATCTCGTCCCGGGTGGTGGACTCGCGCGCCGCATTGAAAGCCTGCATGGCGCGCCAGGTCGGCTCATAGGCGGTTACTCCCAGCGCACGCACCACGATATCGCGTGGGCGCGTTGCGGCACCAGAAAGCTCCGTGCACATCATCAGGTTGCCGGAAGGTCGGCGCGCAATCGCCTGCGCGCAGCGTCAGCCATCACGCCTTCACAGCACCATCGTTACCATCGGGTGTGACGAAAGCTCGCGATAAAGATCATCGAGCCGGTCGCGTGACGTGGCGTTGATGGTGCACGTGAGCGAAAGATAATTGCCCGCAGTCGAGGCGCGCATTTCGACGGTGCGAGGATCGAAATCCGGCGCATGCTTTTGCACCACCGCTACGATCGTCTGGGCGAAGTCATCCTGTGTGCGCCCCATCACTTTAATGGGAAAAAGGCACGGAAAGTCGAGCAACGAGTCGCCGGATGAAGACTGAATGCCGGGCATGCGCGGTTCCATGAAGCTCGATATGGAGACGGCCGGGCTCCTACCCAATACCATCACGAAAGAGACCCCCATCGGGAAATGAAGTGCCCACAGTGGAGGTTCGACGCAATGCCGCCAGCCGAATGTCCCTACGCGTACATGTAGTCGCGCGTCAGGGGGTGCGGCAGCCGACCGTTGGAATACGGCTTGCCACCAAGAAGCTGGAAAAGATTGAGCCACCCGCGGTCGAACGCGTGCGCCGACCCCGCCAAATAGATTCGCCAAATCCGGAATTTTTCCTCGCCCACTTCAGCGCGTGCGGCATCGGCATGGGCTTCGAGCCGATCGACCCAGTGCCACAACGTCTTGCCGTAATGCTCGCGCAGGGGTTCCGCATCCAAGAGCTCGAGCCCGCTCGACGCCATTCCGGCAATCACATTGGAGGCGTGGGTGAGCTCGCCGCCGGGGAAAACGTATTCCTCCACAAACTCGCCGATGCCGCTGCCCAAGGCGCGGGCGCCGAGCCAGTTGTGCGTGATGCCGTGATTCAGGACCAGGCCGCCGGGATTGAGCACGCGGGCGATCTTGCCAAAGTAGCGCGGGAAGCGCGCAACGCCCACATGCTCGAACATCCCCACGCTCGCCACCTTGTCATACGCCGGGACATCCGGCAGGTCGAGGTAATCAAGCATCTCCACTTCGACTCGCCCGCCAAGGCCGCGGACTGCAATTTCCTGCTGCACGTGGTCGAACTGGTTGCGCGACAACGTGATGCCCTTGGCCTTCACGCCGTAGCGTTCCGCGGCCCAGAAAATGAGCCCGCCCCAGCCACAACCGATGTCGAGGAAGCTCTCCCCTTCGTGCAACTGCAGCTTGCGACAGATGTGGTCTAGCTTCTGGGTCTGCGCCAGGTCGAGCGAATCCGACTCGCTGAGGAAATAGCCGCACGAATACACCATCCGCGCATCCAGCCACAACCGGTAGAACGCATTGGATACGTCGTAGTGATACTGGATGTTCTTGCGGTTGCTGCGCCGCGGGTGAACAAGCTGCCGCCACCGCGCCCTCACCGCCTCGTGGCCGTGGGCGATGTCGCCGACCATCGTTTCGGCGATGCCGAGGATGCGCCGCGCGCTGCCCGAGAAATCGATCTCGCCATGTACATAGGCGCGGGCCAGGCTGCCCATGGCCGGCGACGCGAGGGCCTTGAGTCCACGCCAACTCCGCGCGATGATCTCGATTTCGGGGGAGGCGGATAGCGGAACCCGGCCGCCGTCGGGCAGCACCAGCGCTACGGGCAGATCCCGGCCGCCGTAACGGCTTGCGATCATCTTCTGCAGTGGCTCATCCATCGTGACACGCACTCTAGACAGGACCGCACTCGCTAAAGAGACTCGATCGCGAGCATCTGGCCGGAACGCGAAGTCTAACAAATTGCAAAGCGTTGGCGATATCCGCCGCCGCCCTACAGCCGGCCCGGCCTTGGCCTACAGTGGACACCCCGGCAGGCCGCAAAACCCTTATGCCCGCGGCGGCCGGCTTTGACACTGCTCCGGCGGGTCCCTACCATCGCAGCTTCCCCTCCAACGCCGCGTGCGGCGCCCCCGTTTGTCTTCGACTCCTCCGGATGCCGCTGCCGGCCGCGATACGCCGCCATTCAGCGAACGCCAGTTTCGCGATGCGCTGGCCCAATTCGCGACGGGCGTGACGGTGATTTGTGCCCGCGCCGCCGACGGCCGATATGCCGGGTTTACCGCCAACTCGTTCAACGCGCTGTCGCTCGATCCGCCGCTGGTGCTGTGGAGTCTCGATTGGCGCTCGAACACACTGGCGACCTTCGAGCACGCGCCGCGTTATGTCGTCAATGTGCTGGCGCATGACCAGATCGAGCTGGCCCACCGGTTCTCGCGTCCGCACAAGGACCGCTTCGCCGGCGTCAACTACCGGCTTGGACGTGCGCAGGCCCCCCTCATCGAAGGCTGCGTGGCATGGTTCGAGTGCCGCCACTTTTCGCACCAGCGTGTTGGCGATCACGTGCTGTTCGTGGGAGAAGTCGAAAGCTGCGAGCGCCGGCCCGGTGTCGGACTCATCTTTGCCCATGGCGGGTTCGCGACCGCGCAGGAGCTACCGGTCCCGCCGATCTAATGGCCGGGGCCGTTAGTTGGCCGGACCGCGCCTTTGATGGACACAGAGGGCGGCCGTCCGAACCAATGGTTGCGATGGTGCCATTTTTGTGGCATCTTATATACCATGAAAGCCACCATTGACGCTGCTGGCCGGATCGTCATTCCCAAATCTCTGCGACAGGCGCTGGGCCTGAAACCGGGTCAGCCGCTGGAAATCCGGGCAGGCGACGGACGCCTCGAGATCGAGATTGCCACGACCCCGATGCAGCTCAAGAAGCGGGGTAAAGGCGTGGTTGCGTTTCCGATCGCCGAACTGCCCCCACTCACTGCCGAACTGGTTCGCGAAACGCTGGAGCGCGTCCGGCGTTGAGGGCGGCCGACACCAGCCTGATGATCGCCGCTTTCGCATCCTGGCACGAAAGTCATGACGGCGCGCGCCGTGCGCTTGACACCGGGTTGCACCTGATCGAGCACTGCGCGCTCGAGACGTACTCCGTGCTTACCCGCCTGCCGGCTCCTCACCGGACTTCCGGCGCCGTCGTTCGCGAATTTCTGGACAATCGGTTTCGACAAGCGTTTCTGCGGTTGAGCGCGCGGGCCTACAAGGACTTCGTTCTCGGGTTGCCGGACCACAACGTGACCGGCGGTATGGCATACGACGCGCTGGTGGCCGCAACCGCGGCCGGTTGCGGCGCCGACCTCGTCACCTGCGACCGACGAGCGCTACCGGTTTACGAGCGGTATGGAGTTCGGACCCAAGTGCTTCCGTAAGGCGCGATTCCGCGCGCATTCAATATGGTCTTGAACGCACCGCCGCGGAAACGTCGCGCAAGACGCCGGCGCACCACCGCAAGACTGCTACCGCGCGTGCGCCTTGTGCGCCTGATACAGCGCGTGGACCCGGTGAAACATTGGACCGGGCCGGCCGTTGCCAAACAGTGCGCCGTCGACGGTGGTCACGGCGAGCACTTCCTTGGTGGACGAGGAGAGCCACATCTCGCCTGCCGAGAGCGCCTCGTCGCGCGTCACCGGCCGAATCGAAAACGGCAATCCGGCCTCGCGCGCGAACTCGATCGCCGCGCCATAGGTGATGCCGGGGAGAATGAGGTTGTCCCGGGGCGGCGCAACGATCACGCCGTCGATCACCACCAACACGTTCGAGGCCGAGGCTTCCGTGAGGTAGCCGTCACGAAACATCACCGTTTCAATCGCACCGGCGTCCGCCGCGAGCTGGCGCATCAGCACATTACCGACAAGCGAGATGGTCTTCAAATCACATCGCTGCCACCGGTTGTCTTCAGCCGTGACCACGGCGACACCCCGCTCGAGCTGAGTGGGGGTGGGGGCGGCGAGCGGATTGCTCATCATGAACACCGTCGGCGCCACATTGGCGGGAAATGCGTGATCCCGTTTGGCAACACCCCGGGTGATCTGGAAATACACGCCCTGGTCATCGAATGGCTGCTCGGCAATAAGCCGCCGGATGAGACGCTCCCAGTCATCGGCAGTGTGCGGATTGTCAAGCCGGATGCCATCGAGACTATGTTGAAGGCGCGCGAGGTGCTGCGGCAGCCGAAACGGCTCCCGGCCATAGACTGGCACGAGCTCGTAGACGCCGTCGCCATAGATGAATCCGCGATCGAGCACCGAGACCTTCGCTGCTTCGAGCGGCAGGAATTCGCCGTTGAGGTAAACGATCATGGTCGTATCTCCGACAGCCTCCACATGCGCCGCTACTTGAACCAGAGCCGCACGGTGTCCCAGGCGCGGCCGAAGATATTGGCCGGCGCGACATCCTGCAGCGACACCAGCGGAAACTCACCGATGGGCTTGCCATCGAACGCAACGTTGAGCACCCCCACGCGCTGGCCCTTGGTCACCGGAGCAGTAAGCGGCTCGGCAGCGCTCATCGTCACGGCGAGCTTGTCCGCACGACCCTTGGGCACCGTCAGGTAATGGTCGGCAATAAAGCCTGTCGAGACCTGCTCCTGCGCCCCCTTCCACACCCGCAGCGAAGAAACGGGCTGGCCCGATTGATACAACTGGATAGTGTCGAAGGCCTGGAAACCGTAGTTGAGAAGCTTCTGGCTTTCGCTCGCGCGGCCGTTGTCGGAGCTCGCACCCAGAACTACTGACATCAGACGACGCGCACCGCGCTTGGCAGATGCCACGAGGCACCACCCGGCCGCCTCGGTGTGCCCCGTTTTCATGCCATCGACGTACGGGTCGGTCCACAGCAGCCGGTTGCGATTCGGTTGCGCGATATTGTTGTAGCGATACTCTTTCATCGAGTAGAGCGGGTAATACTCGGGGAAGTCGCGAATGACCGCGGCGGCGAGGCGCGCGATATCGGCTGCGGTTGAATAATGCTGGGGCTGGGCAAGGCCCGTGGCGTTCACGAAGTGCGTATTGATCAACCCGAGCCGCTTCGCTTGCTCGTTCATGCGATCGGCGAACGCCGCCTCCGAGCCCGCCACGAGCTCGGCGAGCGCAATCGAGGCATCGTTGCCCGATTGCACGATCATGCCGCGCAGCAGCTCGTCAACCGACACCGCCTTGCGCGGCTCGATGAACATGCGCGAGCCCTCCACTTTCCACGCGGTCGTGGAAACATTCACCATCTGCGACGGCATGATCGTCTTGTCGCGCAATGCGGCGAACGCGAGATACGCGGTCATCAGCTTGGTGAGCGAGGCGGGATCGCGATGCTCGTCGGCATTCTGGGCGACGATGACCTGGCCACTGGTGACATCGAGCAGCACATACGCCGGCGCAGCGATCGCGGGAGCCGGCAGCGTCGCTGTGGGCGCGGGTGCGGGCGCCGACGCGGCCTGCACCAGAGACCCTGGGGCAATCAGCGCGCAGACAATCAAGAAGATTGAACGAATGACGGACATGAATGGGTCGCTGGCAAAGGGAGCGATTATAGACGCGCGCGTGCTAAGGGAACCTCAGTGCCACGATGTCGAATCCACGAAGCACGGGAGTGCATGCCGGTAAACGCGAACTGCACCTGCGGCGCGCGGCCTGCAATCAAGTCCGCGATGGCGCGGCCCGAGCCGCAGGCCATGGTCCACCCCAGTGTGCCGTGTCCGGTATCGAGAAAGAGATTCGCGTACCGTGTGCCCCCGAGCAGCGGCACGTTCGAAGGCGTCGCGGGACGAAGCCCCGCCCACAACGTAATGCCGTCGCGCTCCCCCGCGTCGGGAAAGAGATCGAAAGTGCGATCCACGAGTGCCGCACAACGCACCGGATTGAGGGTGTTGTCATAGCCTGCGAGCTCCGCGGTACCGGCGACCCGCAGCCGATCCCCGAGCCGCGTCATCACGATCTTCCGCGCGACATCGGTCAGGGACACGATGGGCGCGCCGGCGTGGCCTTTCACCGGGATGGTCACCGAATACCCTTTGACGGGGTAGATGAGCGCCGGCACGCCGATCGTGCGCAACAGTAACGGGCTGTGGCTGCCCAATGCAATGAGATAGGCATCGGCAGTGAGCCTTTGCGCGTCGCCTTGCTCGCTGCGGCAGCGCACGCCGCTCACCTCACCCGCAGCGACGTCGATCCCCTCGACTTCGGTGTTCCAGATAAAGCTGACGCCACGCACTTTAGCGCGCCGCGCGAGCTCGGTGGTGAAGCGATGGGCATCGCCCGACTCGTCGCCGGCCGTGAAAATGCCACCCGCGAGGCGCTCGCGGCATTGCGCCAGCGCCGGCTCGATCGCGACGCATTCGTCAGGCGTCTTGACCGCGAGGTCGCCGCCGTAGGCGCGCGCCAACGCGGCCGCGCGGACCGCGTACTCGAACTCGGCAGCGTCGGTGTAGAACTGGAGAATGCCGCGTTGCAGGCCGTCGTAGGCGATGCCCGTGTCTGCGCGCAGCGCCCGCAGGCAATCACGCGAATAAAGCGCGAGATTGAGGCACTGGATGGTGTTGTGCCGCGTGCGCGAGGGAAGGCACTCGATCAGGAACTGCAGGCCCCAGCGCCATTGTCGCGGGTCCGCGCGAAGACGAAAGAGAAGCGGCGCGTCCTCGCGGCCAAGCCATTTGAGCATCTTGGCCGGAGCCTGTGGATTGGCCCAGGGCTCGGCGTGGGAGGCCGATATCTGGCCGCCATTGGCGAATGAAGTCTCGAGGGCGGGGCCGGCCGCGTGATCGACCACCGCGACCTCACAGCCATCCTGCGCGAGATACCACGCCGCAGTGACGCCGATGACGCCGGCGCCCAGAACCAGCACCCGCATCAGGTGACCACGGCCCCGACGCGCGCTGCCGGCGGCGCGGTGGCGACATCCTCGTCGTACTCGCTCATCGGAATGCAACTGCAGAATAAACGCCGGTCCCCATGCACGTTATCGACGCGTGCCACCGGTGGCCAGTACTTGCCCCCGCGCAGTGACGCAATCGGAAAGGCCGCCTGGTCGCGGCTGTACCGGTGTTCCCATCTTTCGGCCGTGACCGCGAAAGCCGTGTGTGGCGCGTGCTTCAGCGGATTGTCCTCGCGGGCAAGGCGGCCTTCCTCGATGGCGCGAATCTCGCTCCTGATCGAGACCATGGCCGTGATGAACCGATCGAGCTCCGCCTTCGATTCGCTCTCAGTCGGCTCGACCATCAGCGTGCCGGCTACCGGAAAGCTCATGGTCGGCGCGTGAAACCCGTAATCCATCAGGCGCTTGGCAACGTCGTCGACCGCGACATCCGCACTCTCCTTGAACGGTCGCAGATCCAGAATGCATTCATGCGCGACCAAGCCGCCGTCGCCAGCATACAAAACGGGATAGTGAGGCGCCAGCGCTTTCGCCAGATAATTCGCCGCAAGAATGGCGGTCTCGGTGGCGCGCGAGAGGCCCTGCGCCCCCATCATCGTGATGTACATCCACGCGATCGGCAGGATCGAGGCGCTGCCGAAAGGCGCTGCCGCCACCGCGCCGGTGGCCTCTTTGCCGTTGGTCATCGCCCGATGCCCGGGCAGGAAACGCGCGAGATGGGCGCCCACGCCAATCGGCCCGACGCCGGGGCCACCGCCACCATGCGGGATGCAGAAGGTCTTGTGCAAATTGAAATGCGAAACATCGGCGCCGAATTCGCCGGGTGCGGCAAGCCCCACCAGCGCATTCAGGTTCGCGCCGTCGACATAAACTTGTCCGCCGTGCGCATGAACAATCTCGCACAGCCGCCTGATGCCGGCTTCGAACACCCCGTGCGTCGACGGGTAGGTAACCATGATGGCCGCGAGGTCCGCGCGGTGCTGCACCGCCTTGGTTTCCAGGTCCGCGAGATCGACATTACCCGCTTGATCGCAACCCACGACCACGATGCGCATGCCCGCCATTTGCGCCGAGGCCGGATTGGTGCCGTGCGCCGATGCGGGGATCAGGCAAACATCGCGATGGCTTTCGCCCCGGCTGCGATGGTAGGCGACGATGGCGAGAAGACCGGCGTATTCGCCCTGCGAGCCGGCGTTGGGCTGCAACGACACCGCGGCATAGCCGCTGATCGCGCACAACATCCGCTCCAGATCCTTGATGAGCTCCCGATAACCCGCGGCCTGGTCGGCCGGCGCGAAGGGATGCAGATGGGCGAACGCCGGCCACGTGACCGGGATCATCTCGGCGGTGGCATTGAGTTTCATCGTGCACGACCCGAGCGGAATCATCGATCGGTCGAGCGCGATGTCGCGGTCGGCAAGCCAGCGCAGATAACGCAGCATTTCCGTCTCCGAGCGATGGCGCACAAACGTCGGATGCGTGAGGTAGGGTGAAGTACGTGCGAGGGCGGTTGGCAGCGCATCCTGAATGCCGGTGTCGAGATGCGCTACCGTGAACGACGCGTCGTCACCGTGGAAGATATGCCAGATCCGCTCGACGTCGGCGCGGGTCGTGGTCTCGTCGAGAGAAATGCCAAGCCGGCACGCATCGATGCGGCGGAAATTGACCTCGTTGGCCACGGCTCGCGCAAGAATCTCCGCGGTGGAATCGCCGGTGACGACGGTAACGGTATCGAAAAAACAGGCGCCGGGAGCCGCAAAGCCCAGGCGCTCGAGCCCGCTTTTCATGATGGCGGCAAGGCGATGCACGCGCCGGGCGATTCGCGCCAATCCGTCGGCGCCGTGATACACAGCGTACATGCTGGCCATGACCGCGAGGAGCACCTGCGCGGTGCAGATGTTCGACGTAGCCTTCTCGCGACGGATATGCTGCTCGCGGGTTTGCAACGCGAGGCGGTACGCGGGATTGCCCGCAGCGTCCACGGTCACGCCGACCAGGCGACCAGGCATCGAGCGCTTGAAGTCATCACGGGTGGCGAGGTAGCCCGCGTGCGGACCGCCGTAACCCATCGGCACGCCGAAGCGCTGCGTCGTGCCCACTACCACGTCGGCGCCCCATTCGCCGGGCGGAATGAGCAAGGTCAGCGCCAGGAGGTCGGCCGCGACGATCACCAGTGCGCCGGCGGCATGGATTGCCGCGGCCAGGGCGCGGTTGTCGCGCACCACGCCCTCCGCATCCGGATACTGCAACAACACGGCGAAGGCGCCGGCTGCGGGCGCGTCGGCCGCCGGTCCGACGATCACCTCGATATTCAACGGCGCCGCGCGCGTTCGCACCACGTCGATGGTTTGGGGAAAAACGTCGTCGGCCACGAACATCCTGGCACTTTTGGACTTCGCCATCCGCTGGCACAAGGTCATTGCCTCGGCGGCCGCGGTTGCTTCATCGAGCATCGACGCGTTGGCAATCGCCATCCCGGTGAGGTCGGTCACCATGGTCTGGAAATTCACCAGCGCCTCGAGCCGTCCCTGCGAGATTTCTGGCTGATAAGGCGTGTACGCCGTGTACCACGCCGGATTTTCGAGAACGTTGCGCAGGATGACGGGCGGGGTCAAGGTGCCGTAGTAGCCCTGCCCGATGCAGGATTTGAACACCCGGTTTCGCGCGGCGATCGATTTCATGCGAGCCAGCGCTTCGGCTTCGCTGACCGGGACCGGCAGCGCCATCGGCTTTTCGCGCCGAATGGACGCGGGCACTACGGCATCGATCAGCGCATCGCGTGATGCGAACCCGAGCGTCGCGAGCATCTGCATCTCGTCGGCGGATGACGGGCCGATGTGTCGCGCCAGAAACGCATCATGGGCTTCCAGCGCATGGAGGCCTTCCGGAGCGTCGGGAGCCGCGGCGGTACCGGGCGCGAGGCGTAATTCATTCATTTTCATCACCGCTTCAGCCAACCCATGCGCGGTCTCATGATTCGCCTATCGCGAGCTCGTAGGCTTTTGCATCGAGCAACGCCGGCGCCGGCGCCGCGCCATCGGGACGCAGCCGGAAGAACCACGCGGCATAGGCGTCTTCGTTGGCCTTTTCGGGCGTCGCGGTGACGGCCTCGTTGATGGCGATGACCTCGCCCGCGATCGGGGCGTAGATATCCGAGGCCGCCTTGACCGACTCGACGACGGCGCAGGCCTCTCCCGCAGTAAGCTTGCGGCCCACGGCGGGAAGATCGATGTACACGAGATCGCCAAGAGCCGACTGGGCGTGGTCGGTGATGCCGACGGTGACGGTGCCGTCGGTTTCGCGACGCATCCACTCGTGCGATGCCGTGTACTGGAGGTCGGCTGGAAGTTTCATTGTTTCTCCTCGGTTTCGATCAATACTTTGCCTTGGCGCACAAAAGGCGGCTTCACGACCCGGGCGGCGAGCCGCTTCTCGCGCACTGCGACTTCGACCATGTCGCCAGGGCGGACGGCGCTCGGCACGCGCGCCAGAGCAATGGAGCGGCCAAGCGTGGGACTGAAGCTGCCGCTCGTGACTTCGCCGGGTCCGTGCGGCGTACGTATCGCCTGATGCGCCCGCAGCACGCCACCCTGATCCACCAAGAAGAGCCCCACCTGATGCCGCTGTGGCGGATGATCGGCAAGCGCTGCCTTGCCCACGAAGTCGCGCTCGCTCGCAAGATCGACGGTCCAGGCGAGTCCGGACTCCAACGGCGAAACCGTTTCGTCCATGTCCTGGCCATAAAGATTCATCCCGGCTTCCAGGCGCAGCGTGTCCCGCGCGCCAAGACCGCAACGGCGCACGCCCGCGGCCGCCAACGCATTCCACAACCCGACGACCCGCCTCGCCGGCATTATCATCTCGAAGCCCTCTTCGCCGGTGTAGCCGGTGCGCGCGATGAAAAGATCGTCAACAGCCACTCCGGTGAACGGCTTCAGCGGCTCGGTGGCGGCACGGGTATCCGGCCGAACTTCCCAGAGCTTGCCGCGCGCGGCCGGACCCTGCAGGGCGATCATCGCCAGGTCATCACGCACGTCCAGGCGCAGTGCCGGAGCGTGCGCGGCCAGCGACGTTCGAAGCCAGGCGATGTCTTTCTCGGTGGTGCCCGCATTGACCACCAACCGGAACCAATCGTCGCGCAAATGGTAGACGATGAGATCGTCGATCACACCGCCGTCGGCGCGCAGCAGGCAGGAATACAGCGCTTTGCCGGGCTCCTTCAGCTTGTCGACATTGTTGGCAAGAGCATGGCGAAGAAAAGCGCGCGCGCCATCACCGTGCAGGTCCAGCACCCGCATGTGCGAAACATCGAACATGCCGGCGTCGCGCCGCACCGCATGATGTTCCTCGATCTGGGACCCGTAGTGAACGGGCATGTCCCAGCCGCCGAAATCCACCATGCGCGCATTGGCGGCACGATGCGCACTGTTCAGCGGCGTCTGTTTGGGCAAGTGACTCATCTTCGCAGGCAACAAAAGGGCGAAGCCGTCTGAAGCTCCGCCCCGTCTGTCCATTTACCTGAGAGATTGCGCCCGCCGCAAAGACTCGCTTCGCGCTCGGCCGGTGCCCCTTCGGTGGGCTGCACGTTCGAACGTGCAGCCGCTCTCCAGAGTGATATTGCGTCCGCGCAGTCCTTTTGCCTGAGCGATTGCGGGAGTTGCGCCTTCGGCGGCCCGCCGGCTTCCCGGCGATGCGCTCTCCTGCACGGATTAAGAGCAAGGTTACCGGCTGGGACCGCCGGCTGTCAAAGTGCGCGACGTTCGGGCGGCCTGGAAACGACTATCGGTCGTCGGCGATCGACCCGCCGGCCGGCCGCAGCAGCCGGTTCTCGCGCGAGCGCATGCGCTTACTTCTTCTTGGCGTCCGAAGAGTCGAGATTCAGCACAAACGTGATCATCGTCTTCAGATCGGCGTCGCTGACCTGTGGGTTGGGGGGCATCGGCACCTGACCCCAGACTCCGGAACCGCCTTTTTTTACCTTTTCCATCAATTTGGCGGGCGCCGAAGTGTCGCCGCGGT
Organism: Betaproteobacteria bacterium; assembly: GCA_025355395.1. Taxonomy (GTDB): domain Bacteria; phylum Pseudomonadota; class Gammaproteobacteria; order Burkholderiales; family Casimicrobiaceae; genus CAIWHR01. The sequence goes on along the minus strand of JANXZT010000528.1, from coordinate 10,666 downwards.
ACTTCGCCGCGACCTCCTTGTAGGCGGGGCCGACGACCTTCTTGTCGATCGAATGGCACGCCGTGCAGCCATTCTTCTTGAGCAGATCTTCTCCCGATTGCGCGCCAGCCCCGGCGGCAAACGCAAGGCCCGCGACAGCGAGCGCGATTGAAGCTGTTTTCATTGGATCTCCGTTGTCATGAATCCTGAACCCGGCGGAATGGTACCTGAAGGCGCGCCGGCGAAGCCAGCGGCGGGTACGGTTTGTATAACGCGTCGATGCTGATGACGTTGACGGCAAGGAGCGGCGCCGTCCGAAGCGTACGGTGGAAGCCTTTGCCTACCCACCGCGGAGGACCCTGCGGCTTCACTCATTCGCCGGCCAGAAGTGCCTCGACTTCGGCCAGTGAAGACACAGGGAGCAGGCAATGGGTTCCCCGGCATACGCATGCTACTGCCGTTCCGGGGGCAGTCGCGGGGGCCCGGAGAAGCTCCGGTGGAAGCCCGATTCCGGCGACATTGAAGATCATTACCTTCGGGCGGAAGCTTTTTTCGAGCGTCCGCTGCCACGAATCACACGCTTCGGCGTCGCCGGAGAGCAGGATCGTACCCGGCGGACGCTCCAAGGCTTCGAGCGCGCCAAGCAACGTGGCATAGCCCCCCGGCGATTGGCGCATGGAGCCCGCGAACGCGCGCACGGTACGCTCGGCGGCGTCGACGTAGCGCGATTCCCCTGCCAGATGACCGAGCGCAATCAGCGAACGCGCGGCGATGCCGTTGCCGGACGGCGTGGCGTTGTCGGGCCCCGGCTTCTGGCGCTGGAACAACGCCTCGTGGTCGTGACTCGTGAACCAGAACCCGCCCTTTGCGGAATCCTCGAACTGCGCGAGGAGCACCTCGGCCAACTGGCACGCCCATTGATAGTCTTCCCGCCGGAACCGCGTCTGCATGAGCTCGAGGAGGGCTGCCAGCAGGAACGCGTAATCATCGAGATACGCATTGAGGTGGGCGTGCTCGCCTTTGCGCGTGGCAAGAAGACGTCCATCGATCCAGGCTGCGTGGCGCAACGCATCCGTCGCGGTGAACGCGAGATCGGCCCACTGGGGCTCGTCGAGCGCTCGGGCGGCGCGGGCCAGCCCGGCGATCATGAGCGCGTTCCACGACGTCAATATCTTATCGTCGAGAGCAGGCCGGATGCGTTTGGATCGGGCCGCAAAGAGCGCCCCCTTGGCCGACACCAGACGCGTTTGCGCATCCGGTAACGTGATGCCGATACGGAGGGCGACGGCGGGGAGCGGTACGGCAACCCGCAGATGCCACGTTTCATGCTCGAAATTCGGCGGCTGATCGAGGCCGAAATGCGGCGCGGCGACGGCGTACTCCTCGACCGACAAAAGACGTTCGACTTCCGGTGGCGTCCAGACGTAGAACTTGCCTTCCTCGCCTTCGCTGTCCGCATCGAGGCTCGAGTAGAAGGCGCCATCGTTTGCGCGCATCTCGCGGGCGAGCCAGCCCACGGTGCCGCGCGCGACATCCGCGTACTCGCGCTTGCCCGTGACGCGGGCAAGCTCGGCGTAAAGGCCAAGGAGAGGACCGTTGTCGTAGAGCATTTTTTCGAAATGCGGAATCGTCCATTGCGCATCCACGCTGTAGCGGCAAAAGCCGCCCCCGAGCTGATCCAGGATTCCCCCAGCCGCCATGTGCGATAGCGTCAGCTCGACCATGTGCAGCGCCTCGGTGTCGCCATGCATGCCGAATGCGCGCAGACAAAACTCCAGCTCGGCCGGATGCGGAAATTTCGGCGCGCCGCCGAATCCACCATTCTCCGAATCGAAGCTGCTCTTCAATCCCTTGAGAGCCGCCGCAACCGACGCCAGAGGCAGCGCGCCCTCGCCCGGCGCGGGAGCGAGATTCGCCAGCGCTTCCTTCAATCGCGCATTCTGCTCATCGATCGCGCTGCCTTGTTCGCGATAGGCCGCATGGATGCGCGGCAGCAGGTCGCGAAACCCGGGCAATCCATGACGGCTTTCGGGCGGAAAGTAGGTGCCTCCAAAGAAGGGCTCGCCGCGCGGGGTGAGGACCATGGTGAGCGGCCATCCCCCGGAACGACGCGTCAGCAGGGCGTGCGCCAGTTGATAGACCTGGTCGAGATCCGGGCGCTCTTCGCGATCGACTTTGACGTTGACAAAGAGCTCGTTCATCACCGCTGCAACGTCGGCATTTTCGAACGATTCATGCGCCATCACGTGACACCAATGGCAGGCCGAGTAGCCGATCGACAACAGAATCGGCTTGTTTTCCTTCGCGGCGCGTGCGAGCGCTTCCTCACCCCACGGGTACCAGTCCACCGGGTTCTGTGCGTGCTGCTGCAGGTACGGACTGGTCTCGTGCGCGAGTCGATTGATCATGCCTCGTCGAATGCGACTCGCTCGAAATCGACGCCACGCTGCAAAAGACGCGTCAGGCGCAGCCGCCGCTCGGGTCCCGCATCGAGCGAGCGCAGCACGCGGCTGGGGCCGTACGTGCGCGACGGCAGGATGAGACAAGACTTGTCGTCGGGGGTTTCACCCAGCATGAGGCAGGGAATTGGCGGGTCTTCGGATTGCATCGTCGACACCGGGCGCACCGAAATCGGAGTCGGGGCGCCCGAAAAAATGCGCAGCGACAAGCCTAGCCCGCCGTCATCGTCCTGCGCCACGCGCGTGACGTATCCGATCCGCAGGCGATCCTCGGTGCGCATGACCGCGAGTTGTTCCAGGGACCAGCGATGACTGCCGGCGCCGGCGCGCGCCAGTGAGGCCTCGCGATACTCGAACGCGCCCTCCCACCGCTCCCAGACCCAATCGCGCTCCGCTTCTTCGCGGCCACGGTCGTAGTCGGCGACGGCCCCGAGGGTCTGCAGGTGTAGCGCGCCCTGGAAGGTCAGCCGACCCATCGGGTCCGTCCGGTGAAACGTCCTGCCCGCCACCCGAAAAAAAGCACCCGGCACGCCGCCCGCGCAAAGCGAAACCGACGAATCGGGCATCGGCGGCGGCCGGCGCGGATGCTGGTACCACTTGGCGTCGAGGTGAGCCAACAGCGTGGTGCACTGCTCGCTGCTGCAATCGTGGCCAAGTTGCAACTCGGCCGGCTCGGCCCCGGTCTGCAATCGCTTCAGGCGGCCACGCACCGAATTCGCAAGCTTTGTGGTGTAGCCGAAGCGCATGGTCTCGACGACGTGACGGGGTGCACCAGCCACAAGCGCCGCCCCCACGCCGGAGTTGAGATCGATCACAAGGACCGGGCCGTCGCTCTCGCGCTGCTTAGGGTACGGGAATACCTTGCGCGCCCACATCTGCAACCACCGATCGGCGAGCTCGATCTGCTTCACATTCATTGCACATGGATCGGCGAGACCGAGCAACAGCGCATGGCTGAAAGTGGAGTAACACGAAATGCCCACTGCATTGGGCATAAGCTCGTCCGAGACCGACGTGCCTGCACACTCGAGCATCTCGGCCAGGCGATAGTACGCATGGATTTCCTCCCACAGCGCGGGGGGCGGCGTGCGTCGCGCCAAGCCATGGACCAGCACCAGTTGCTTGCCGACATAGAGCCCGCGTTGCAACACCTTGGGCTTCACGCCTTCGAGATCGGCGTCACCCTCGAGCATGGGTTTGAGGCACGCCGAGTATTGTTCCCACAGCCCCTGCCACAGGGCGATCGCCTGCTCCACGGCCTCGAGCTCGCGGCCGGCGGCGGGTTGCGGCTTGCCGGCATAGCGACGGGCAAGCTCGGTGTGCAGATAGGCGACCTGCTCACGCAGGAGCTCGGCGATGGTGGCGCGCTCGCGCGGAGCGAATTGCGCCACGCTCATCGCGCGCAACTGGGTGAGGAGCGCCGCGGTGACCTCGTTGACATTGGTCAGCGGCAGCGACTTCAACCACCGCGACATGCTCTCCGCAGTCGAGAAGGCGACGCCGGACGCGGTAATCGTCGCCACGGCGTCTTTCGGGCGCGGCCGCAGCGCATCCGTACCCGCACCGATCGTGCTCTGGGTAATCGTGTGGTCCATCGTCGGCGGGTTATAGCACGCCGTTGCGGCAGTACCCGCTTTGATCGCCTCTAGCGGTGGCATTGATCCGCCAGGCGCGAAAGTAGGGTCAGAGACGATTTTTCCGGCTGGGCCCGTTGGCGAGCAGAGCGTTTGTTCCGAAAAGTCGTCTCTGACCCCACTTTCGCTACGCGACAGCATGTAGCTGACAACCAACGCGCAAGGAACTACAAGAGGATGCGTTACGCGTGCCAAAGCGTCGAAGATCGACGCGCTCGCCGCTTGTCCCGCGTCCTGCGCCGAGCGCGCTTACCACTGCGGACCCATTTTGAGGCTCGCCCACATGGAGCCCGTGACGTACTTCGCGAAATAGCCTTGCGCGGGACCCAGCGCCACAGGGTCTCGCGGGTGATCCGCCGGTTGACAGCAACACCATTCCGGCTCGATTCCAACTCAATGCACGGGCTGGTCCTCCCGCTCGAATCGGCGATAGCCAATCGCTTCGGCGATGTGGGTCGATCCGATGTCGGCCACCGCATCGAGATCGGCGATGGTGCGTGCAACCTTGAGCACTCGGTGATAGCCGCGTGCCGACAGCGAATTTTTGGCCATGGCGCGAGCGAGCAGGCCGGCGCCACCCGCGTCCGGAGCGCACCAGCGCGCTACATCGCGCGCCGGCAGGCGTGCATTCGGTCCGCACTGGCGCGCGTATTGCCGCTGCCGTGCCGCGATCACCCGCTCCCTGATGGCGTCGGAACTCGCTTGCGCATCACCGCGGGGTGGCGCGGTCGCGAGCACCTCGGCGGCAACGGACGGCACCTGGATCGCCATGTCGATGCGGTCCAGAAGCGCGCCCGACACGCGCCCGCGATAACGCGCGACCTGATCGGGAGTGCAGTGGCAACGGCCGCTGTCGTGTCCCAGCCACCCGCAGGGACATGGATTCATCGCCGCCACCAGTTGAAACTCGGCCGGAAAGGTACTTTGGCGCGCCGCGCGCGAGATATGGATGACTCCGGATTCGAGCGGCTCGCGCAATACCTCGAGCACGCGACGGTCCCATTCCGGCAGTTCGTCCAGGAACAGCACGCCGTGGTGGGCCAGCGAAATCTCGCCGGGTCGCGGCTCGCTGCCCCCGCCCACCAGTGCCACGGCGCTCGCCGTGTGATGCGGCGCGCGAAACGGGCGCACCCCCCAAGTCGCCGCGGAGAAGCGGCCCGCAAGGGAGGCCACCGCCGCGCTCGCCAGCGCTTCGGCTTCCGTTGGCGGCGGCAGAATACCCGGGAGCCGTTGGGCCAGCATCGACTTGCCCGTGCCGGGAGGGCCGATCATTAGCAGGCTGTGCCCGCCCGCCGCGGCAATGGTCAGCGCGCGCTTCGCCTGCGGCTGGCCGCGCACGTCGGCGAGATCGTTTGCCGTGCCCGCGTTTGCCGGTGGAGGCCTGCGCGGTGTTACGCGCGGCAGTAGCGCGCGACCGCAAAGATGGGCACACACCGCGAGCAAATCCTTCGCCCCGTGAACCACCGCGTCGCGCACCAGCGCGGCCTCATCGGCGCTCGACTCGGGCAGGATGAACGCGCGCCCATCGCGGTACGCCGCCAGCGCCATCGGCAATGCGCCGCGCACAGGACGTAACGCGCCGGTCAGCGCAAGCTCGCCCGCAAACTCGTAACTGCCGAGGGTGGACATCGGGATCTGGCCGGTCGCGGCGAGAACGCCCAGGGCAATCGGCAGATCGAAGCGGCCCGACTCTTTGGGCAGATCCGCGGGCGCCAGGTTGACGGTGATTTTGCGCGCCGGAAAATCGAACTGGGCGTTTTGCAACGCGGCACGCACCCGGTCGCGGGCTTCCTTGACCTCGGTCTCCGGGAGCCCGACCAGGTTGAACGCGGGCAGCCCACCCGACAGATGAACCTCGACCACCACCAGCGGTGCGTCGACACCGGCCAGGGCACGGGAGAAGACCACGGCGAGCGCCATGTTGGTGCTCGCTGATCGAGCCGGCGGGCGGCTCGCCGCTCGCTCGCCGCGCGCTCTAGCGGCTCGAGGTCGGGGGCGCCGGCGAGTCCGGGCCGGACAGACCTTCAGATCCGCCGATCGGTCCCTGCCCACCGGTAGATCCCGTTCCACTCGCCGCTGCGGTTCCGCCCGTGGCGTGCGTTCCGCTCATGGGCCCGGCGCCCGTAGCCCCGGCACTGATCGGGACCGCTCCCCGCGCCAGCCGCGCTTCCAGTTCGCCCAACCGAAGCTCCAGCGCTTCCAGCTTTTCGCGGGTGCGCAGGAGCACCTGGGCCTGCACGTCGAACTCCGATCGCGGCACCACATCGAGCCGCGCAAGGCCGCTCGCCAGTAGCGACTTCACGTTCTTCTCGATGTCCTTCGCGGGACTATTTTCCAGTGCCTGCCCGATCCGGGCAGCAAGTTCATCAAAGGTTCGGCTACCCAGCATGGCGCACTCCGGAAATGACGATGCAATCAGTGACGCGTTCGAGTCTAGCAAAGTTCATCGGCGGCACGGATAGGTCCGACGGACGAGCGCCCCATCCGTGTGCACATCGCGTGCGACCTGCACCGAAATCGCACAGCCGATGTCATCCGCGCCGCTTGCGCACGGCTTCGCGTTTGTATAACCCACTGTACGAACAACGTAAATCGATAGTGGCACGCCAAATGCTGACTGCATAACGTGTAAACGAATTGGCGCCCTCGATAACCGGACCCCCCAAGGCCATGTACAGAAAAATATCATTTCAATCGACGTTGCTCATAGCCGCGATGGCTGCCTTGAACGGGCAAGCTGCGCACGCCCAGACGCCACCGCCGCCCGCCGCTGATGCAGCGCAAACCCCGGCCGAACCCGCCGCCGCCCCGATCTTCTCGATCGGCGGCTTCGACCTGACCGGACATATCGATGTCGGATACGCGCGTCTGTCGGGCTCGGGAAAGTTCGTCAGCGGTGTGAACAATCGGGTCTTCGACTTCAAACACGATTCGGCGTATTTCCATGCGCTCGATCTGACGTTCACCAACACACCCGACAGCGGATTTGGGGGGCTGCTCGACGTAACGCTGGGGAAGGACGCCGACACCATTGCCGCGTACGGGACGATCAGCAAGTCCAAGGGGCCGGCGAACGGCGCCAATCATTATGCAGACGTGACGCAGCTTTATGCCCATTTTGGCGCCGCCCCGTTCTCGATCATTGCCGGCAAGTTCGTGACCAACGCCGGCGCGGAGGTCATCAAGAGCGATGGCGATGTCAACTATTTGCGCTCGATCCTTTTCGGCTATGCGATTCCGTTCACCCACACCGGTATTCGGGCAACGTACAAGGTCAGTGACGCATTGACTGTGCTGGGCGGCGTCAATCAGGGCTGGGATGCCTTCGAGGATCCCAACCACGATAAGACCATAGAGCTTGGAGGCACGTTCGCACCGTCGAAAATGGTGTCGCTTGCAGCTTCTTACTACGGTGGGAAGGAGCGCGTCAGCAATTATCCAAAAAGCGACGCGAACGGCATGCGCAATCTTCTGGATCTCGTCGCCACCTTCAACGCCACCGAACAATTGGCCCTGATACTGAATTACGACGTCGGCACCCAGGAACGGGGCGCGCCCGATGGGGGGAAAGCACGATGGCAAGGCATCGCCGGATATGCCAACTATCAATTGAATGACCAGTGGCGGGTCTCTCTGCGCGGTGAATATTTTGACGACAGGGATGGCTATCGAACGGGTGTGGCCCAGAAATGGAAGGAAGCAACGTTGACACTCGCGTACTTGCCGGCCAAGGAGTGGGAGATCCGCGCCGAGGTTCGCGCCGACAAGTCCGACCAATCGGCATTCCTCAAGCCGGACGGCGTCACACCCACGAGCTCCCAGCGCTCGTTTGGGCTCGAAGCGTTATACAAGTTCTAAGGCGCGCCCCCTTATTCAAGGAGTCACAATGAAACTGGTAACAGCGATCATCAAGCCGTTCAAGCTCGACGAGGTCCGCGAGGCCCTGTCGGGGATCGGCGTGCAAGGCATCACCGTGACCGAGGTCAAAGGGTTCGGCCGCCAGAAGGGACATACCGAGCTGTATCGCGGCGCCGAGTATGTCGTCGACTTCCTGCCGAAGGTCAAGATCGAAGCGGCCATCAGCGACGATCTTCTCGAGCGCGTGATCGAAACCATCGAGAAGGCCGCCAACACAGGCAAGATCGGCGACGGAAAGATCTTCGTTTTCAACGTGGAGCAGGTCGTTCGCATCCGCACCGGTGAAGTCGGCGCGGAAGCGCTGTAAGGGGAATGAAATGAAGCGATTGCTCGCATTTTTTGCGGTAACGGTTGCCTGTAGCTTCAGCACATTGGCTGCGGCCTCCGAGTTCTCGACGACGGCGGCGACGCTAGGACCACAGCGGCAACTGCTCGCGCAGGCCGCGGATCCGAAGGCTCCCGCGACACCGCTTGCTGCGCCTGCGGTGACCCCGCTCCCGGCACCGGTTACGGCCGGTCCTGCGATCGCGCCCGCGGCTGCCACGGCGGTGGCGCCCGCAGCACCCGCTCCCAACAAGGGCGACAGCGCATGGATGATCGTCGCCACCCTGCTCGTGGTCATGATGTCGATCCCGGGTCTCGCCCTCTTCTACGGCGGGCTGGTGCGCTCCAAGAACATGCTGTCGGTACTGATGCAGGTGTTCGTCGTATTTTCGCTGATCGTGGTGCTGTGGGCGGTGTACGGCTACAGCATTGCGTTCACCGAGGGCAGCGCGTTCTTCGGCGGCTTCGACCGGCTGCTCCTTTCCGGCATTTTTACGATCAAGGACGGCGTGGGCAGCTTCGCCACCGCCCCGACGTTCAGCAAGGGCGTAGTGATTCCGGAATACCTCTACATTGTCTTCCAGGCGACGTTCGCGGCCATCACCGTGGGCCTTGTCGTCGGCGCCTTCGCCGAGCGCATGAAGTTCTCCGCGGTTCTGCTCTTTGCAGCGCTGTGGTTCACGTTCGCGTATCTGCCGATTGCGCACATGGTGTGGTTCTGGCCGGGCCCGGATCTGTTTACGGATCCCAAGGCCGCCGAGCTGGCCACCGCCAAGGGCGGCTGGCTCTGGGCGAAAGGCGCGCTCGACTTCGCCGGTGGCACCGTCGTGCACATCAATGCGGGGGTTGCGGGCCTGGTGGGCGCGTACGTGATCGGCAAGCGCGTCGGCTACGGCAAGGAAGCGATGGCGCCGCACAACCTCACCTTCACGATGGTCGGCGCGTCCCTGTTGTGGGTCGGCTGGTTCGGCTTCAATGCCGGGTCGGCGCTCGAAGCCGGTGACGTTGCCGCGTTGGCTTTCGTCAATACCCTGCTGGCCACCGCTGCGGCCGTGCTCGCGTGGATGCTGGGCGAGTGGGTGAGCAAGGGCAAGCCCTCGATGCTGGGTGCCGCTTCCGGCGCCGTGGCAGGCCTCGTGGCGATAACGCCTGCTTGCGGCTTCGTGGGCCCGCAGGGTGCACTCGTTCTGGGATTGCTCGCGGGTTTCGTCTGCCTGTGGGGCGTCAATGGCTTGAAGCGCATCCTTGGCGCTGACGACGCTCTCGATGTCTTCGGTGTGCACGGTGTAGGCGGGATCCTGGGCGCGCTCCTGACCGGAGTGTTCGCAGCACCAAGCCTTGGCGGCCAGGGCATCTATGATTACGTGGCCAACAAGGTGAGCCCCGATTACTCGATCGCCGGCCAACTCTGGATTCAGACCCAGGGGGTGCTGACCACCGTCATCTGGTCAGGCGCGGTCGCGTTCATTGCCTTCAAGATTGTCGACTTGGTGATCGGACTTCGCGTCTCCGAAGAAGAGGAGCGGGAAGGCCTCGATATCAGCTCGCACGGCGAGTCGGCCTACCGCATGTAGGCAGCGCCGGAAGATTATGCGGTGCCGGCCACTCACCGGCGCCGCATAAAATCGGGGGAATTCTTCTTCCCCGATGCAGTGCAGTGTGATTCTCCTCAGTGGCTATTCGGGGCGCCCGCCAAGGCGCCCCTTTTTTCGCCGGCACCGACCGGTATCGCCTCGACGAATCGTTCCGTTACAATTCGCCGTTGACTCCCTTTGCGCTCCCGTGATCCCTCATCTCACCACCGCGCTTGCCGGCCCGCTGCTCGATCTGGAGCAGCGCTTTCTCGATGGCATGCCGGACATCGAGCGCTGGCTGCGCACGCAGTGGCAGGAGCATTCCGTACCTTTTTACGCTTCGGTCGATCTGCGCAATGCGGGATTCAAATTGGCACCTGTGGATACGAACCTGTTTCCCGGCGGGTTCAATAATCTTAACGGCGCCTTCATGCCGCTATGCGTCCAGGCGATTCAAACGGCCGTCGAGCGCGTTTGCGCGGATGCGCGCGGCGTGCTGCTGATTCCGGAGAATCACACCCGGAACATGTTCTATTTGCGCAATGTCGCAACGCTCGAAAGCATTCTGCGGCAGGCGGGCATGCGGGTGCGGATCGGTACGCTCATTCCGGAGATCAAGGAGGCCACCAAAATCGCGCTGCCGGAGGGCGGAGCGCTGACATTCGAGCCCCTGGTGCGCAACGAACGGCGTGTGGGGCTGGCGGGATTCGATCCTTGCATGGTGCTGCTCAACAACGATCTTTCGAGCGGCGCGCCGGACATTCTTCGCGATATCAAC
>JANXZT010000516.1 GCA_025355395.1 Betaproteobacteria bacterium | reverse complement strand
CGAGCGCAAGCTCGCGATGCCGGAACTCGTGATCGATAACGGCTCGGGGCTTTCACGCACAGGACGCATCAGCGCCGGCAGCCTGGCACGACTGCTGGTGGCGGCCCACAGAAGCGCGGTGGGCGACGAATTCGCGACATCACTGGCGGTGGCAGGCACGGACGGCACGGTGGAGCGCCGTTTTCAGAGTGGCTCGGTACTCGGCCAGGCGTTATTGAAAACCGGAAGCCTCGAGGGCGTGCGGGCGCTGGCGGGTTACGTGCTCGATGCGGGTGGGCGTCGCTTCGTCGTGGTCGCCCTCATCAATCACCCGCAGGCCGCGCGGGGACAGCCCGCGCTCGATTTCCTGGTCCAGTGGGTCTACCGCAATGGCGCGAGCTGGAGCGAGGCCGCGCCGCATTGAACCCGGGAAACGCGGGATCACATCCCGGGGACGGGACGATTGTCCTTGAACAGCAAATAGCCCTTGACGACGCGATAGATCACCCAGATCGAGGCCACCGCCCAGATGAATATCGCGATCGGAATGCCGATCAGGATGAGCCCGAGCGTCACCAGTACCAAGCCCCCGACGAAGCCCCAGAGCAGCGAGTACCAGAAGGTGCGGATCAGCCACCGCAGGTGCGACGCGACCCACGTGCCCTGTGCGTCGTCGCGCTTCACATACGCGATGATGACGCCCACGATACCCAGGAGCCCGAACAGCGGAAGTGCCACCGGGAATCCCGACGAGATCAAGGTGGCGACGGCGCCTACGCCGAACAACGCATAGGCAACCATGGTGGCCGTGATGGGCGCTTCGCGGGTGACGTCCGTGCGGGTAACCGTTTCGGGTGCGGGAAAATCGGCCATGGTTGCCTCCTCGTGGGCGCGAGACATGCGCACGGCTACAGATAAGGCCGGCGACGCTGGAATTCAAGCCTTGTCGCTGACGTGCGTTCAATACGACCGGCCATCCCTGCGGGTGGCCAGTGTCCCTACGGGCAAGCGTACGTCGGGACCCACGTCTGCTTGTTTGACATCGCGCAAACTATACGATGCTTGACGCGACGTCGTCGCGAGATCGGCCCATCTGGCCCGGCCCCGGCCGGCGCCTATAATCGAAACGTGGTCAACGCCCCGCGTAGCACCAGTGCACCCTGCCGCATATCATTTCAGGAGCACCCTCATGCCTCAATCCTCCGGAACGCCCAGCGATCGCCTGATGGATGAATTCGCAGGGATACTGTCCGATGCGCAAGACATGCTGCAGCGCGCCAACACCGAGACCGGCGATCGCGCGCGCGATATGCGCTCGCAAGTCGACGCGAAGTTGCTCCGTGGCAAGCTGCGGCTGCAGGAGCTGCAAGGTGAAGCAGCGCAGCGCGCCCGCGAAGCAGCTCAGCGCGCCCGCGAAGCAGCGCGCGCCACCGACGATTACGTGCACGAAAATCCATGGCCCGCATTGGGCGTGGCGGTCGTTGGCGGCTTTGTCATCGGCCTCCTGATGAATCGCCGCTAGCGCGTTCCCCGTCGCCAGCGCCAGAGGACGAACCCTTACGTTCCCCGCTTCGAGCAGCGGAGCGACAACTTCCTGTCGCTGTTGAATTCCGCCCAGCGCCTGCCGCAGGACGGGTCTGGCCTGCACAAGGCCGTCGTGGCACAACACTTCCTGGCAGCGGCGGACGCGTTCGTCCCCATGGGGAATCATCGCGTCTCTACGCGTCCGACAGCGACCCGGACTTGCCAAGCCCGCACGCCCGGATTCCAGCAGAGGCGCTGGCCGTTGCGCACGTGCCCATCCGCAGCGCCGAGCAGCTGACCGCAAAGATTGCGGTGGGACGGCTCGCGCGTCTCTCGGCCAAGCGCGGCAATCCGGCGCTGTCGTTCCATTGGGGCGAGGCGTATGCGGCGCTCGCGGCCGGTCATCGGCTCACGGTGGCAGAGCTCGAGGCGATGGCGGCCAACTACAGCGTGCCGCGGACGCAATGGTCACCGGTAGAGCGTTCCACCTGGATCGACGAACCGTTTCTTGCAGACATCAAGCTGATCTACACCCGCCCCAATCAGCGCGATGCGCTCGCCACCATCCTCACCTTCGCGCAGCGGCTCGCCGGCGGCTAGAGCCCAAGCGACAACCACAACGCATCGACGCGCGCCTTGACGCTCGCATCCATTGCAATCGGCGTGCCCCAGGGTCGAGTGGTCTCGCCTGGCCACTTGTTGGTGGCGTCGATGCCCATCTTGGAACCCAGGCCGGCCACCGGCGAAGCGAAATCCAGGTAATCGATCGGGGTCGATTCCACCAGCAAGGTGTCACGCGCCGGGTCCACCCGCGTGGAAAGCGCCCAGATGACTTCCTTCCAGTCGCGAACATTGACATCGTTATCGGTCACGATAATGAATTTGGTGTACATGAACTGGCGCAGAAAGCTCCACACCCCGAACATCACCCGCTTGGCATGTCCGGGATATTGCTTCTTGAGCGCCACTACGGCGATGCGGTACGAGCAACCTTCGGGCGGCAGATAAAAATCGGTGATCTCCGGAAACTGCTTCTGCAGCAGAGGGACGAACACTTCATTCAGGGCGACCCCGAG
>JANXZT010000502.1 GCA_025355395.1 Betaproteobacteria bacterium | reverse complement strand
GCAGGCGGACAGGGCGTCCGTCGACGGCGCGCGCCAGCAGGGCGACATCCAGGCCGACGTCGTCGGCGGCGTTGTGGCCGTAGCAGCCGGCGCCCTCGGCGTGATGCACGAGCACCTTCTCGACCGGCATTTTCAGCGTGGTCGCGAGTGCTGTCCGCAGATTGTAGATGCCCTGGCTGTGCGACCACACCTCGAGCCCTCCATCACTCCATTGCGCGACCGCGCATGACGGCCCGATCGAGGCGTGGGCCAGGAACGGCTTGGTGTACGCCGCGCGCACCGTTCGCGCGACCTGTGGGGGACGCGGCGCTGTCTTGGTCGCGACCACCGTGGTCTCGGCTCGCTGCGCCTTGAGCCATGGGCCGAGCGCATTCTGGTCCGGCAACGCCGCGCTCTCGCGCCACTGCGTCGCCTTGGCGAGCGCGTCCAATGCGTGCGCCGCCGCTCGCTCCGTTTCCGCGATTACGCCGATGAAGGAGCCATCGCGCACCACGCGCACATCCCGCAGGGCCTCGACTTCGGTGGTGTCCACCGCCACCAGCACCGCAGTCGGCGAGGGCGGACGCAACATCCGTCCATGCAACATGCCGGGCAATGTCAAGTCGTGGATGAAACGCGGCACGCCAAAAACCTTATCGGGCAAATCGCTGCGCGGAATCGATTGTCCGATCACCCGCATATCGGCCGCGGGCTTGGTCGCAATCGCACCAGTCGCTTCCCGGTCGAGTAGCAGGTCGTTGGCAAGCATCCAGTAATCAGTGCTGCCGCCGGGGCCGGTGATGCGACCGCCCTCCACCGACAGCGCTGCCAACGCAACGCCCAGGTGCGCAGCGGCCTCGTGCAGGTAGATGGCGCGCGCCTCCGCACATGCATGCCGCAGGGCGAGGCCCGATTCCTGCACCGAGAGGCTGCCTGAGGTGACGGCCTCGTCCGGGCTTTGCGCCGTAGACGCGGGGACCATGCGCACCTGATCCACTGTCACGTCGAGCTCGTCGGCAACAATCTGCGCGAGCGCGGTAGAGATGCCTTGCCCAATCTCCACCTTGCCCGAGTAGACCTCGACAAAACCTTCGCGCCGGATGCGGAGCCAAAGCGAAAGGCGCCGATTGACATGCAGACTGCCCGGCAGCGGCAATGCACCGTCCGGCGCCGCTCCCGCCAAGCGAAAGGCGAGATTCATTTCGCCATCCGTGCTGCGCGCTGCACGGCGCGAACGATACGATTGTGAGCGCCACACCGGCACAAGTTGCGGTCGAGCGCCGCCTTGATCTCGGCGGCCGTCGGTGCCGGCGTGCGCTGCAGCAGGGCCGCCGCGCTGACGATCATTCCCGAAGTGCAATAACCGCACTGTGCGGCCTGCTCGTCCAGGAACGCCTGCTGCAACGGATGCGGGTTCGCGAGTGTGCCGAGGCCTTCGATGGTCACGATCATCTTGCCGGCGGCCGCCCACAGCGGCGTGGTGCAGGACGCCACCGCAGTGCCGTCGAGCAACACATTACAGGCACCACATTGCTCGAGCCCGCAACCGAAGCGCGAGCCGGTGAGGCCAAGGGTATTGCGCAATACGTCGAGGAGCGGCGTGTCCCCGTCCGCTTCGACCGTGCACGCGCGCCCGTTGACCGTCAATGAAAACTGCGCGGGCCTCACTGGTCCGGCTTGGCTCCGGAAATCTTGACGATGCGTTCCCACTTCGCGATGTCGTCGTGGAGGTAATGCTCGAACTCGTCGGTCTTCATCACCAGCGGAAAGGCGCCCTGTTTCGCCCACTCGTCGCGCAGTTCAGGACGGGAGAGGACCTTGTTGATCTCGGTGTTGAGGCGATTCACGACAGTGGGCGGCGTGCCTTTCGGCGCCATGATGCCGAGCCAGATCGTCGCCTCATATCCCGGCACGCCGGCTTCGGCGATGGTCGGCACGGCGGGAAGCACCGAAGAGCGCGTCTTGCCCGAGGTGCCCACCGCTTTTACGCGGCCCGTTTTGATATGTTCGGCCATAGTCGGCACCGCATCGAACATCATCTGCACCTGCCCGCCCAGTACGTCGGTGCGTGCCTGGGAGCTGCCTTTGTACGGAACATGCAGGATGTCGACGCCGGCCATCGCCTTGAACAACTCACCGGCCATGTGATACGGCGTGCCGGTGCCCGACGACGCATAGTTGAGCGCGCCCGGCTTCGACTTGGCGAGCTTGATCAAGTCGGCAAGATTGTTCGCGGGCACCGACGGATGCACCACCAGCACCAGGTCCGAATAGTTGATCGGCGCTACCGGCGCAAAATCGCGCATCAGGGCGTACGGCTTGTTCGGGACGAGCGATTCGTTGACCGTCTGGGTGTTCGACATCATGAGCAGCGTGTAGCCGTCGGGCGCGCTTTTGGCCACGGCGTCGGTGCCGATGATGGAGCCAGCACCCGGACGATCGTCGACCACAAAGGGCTGGCCGAAGGATTCGGAGAGCTTCTGGCCGATGAAGCGCGCATAGATATCGGCCGGGCCGCCGGCAGCAAACGGGACGATGATGCGTACCGGCTTGCTCGGATAACCCTGCGCCGACGCGATAGCGGCGCAGGCGGCGAGCAGCAACCCGCCGCAGTATCGGGCAATGGATCGAAACATGCGCTTCCTCCTGACGGCGGCAATCGAAGTGCTTTTAATGTACAGGAGAGCCCGGCGCGCTGCCAAATGCGGACTGTTTATTCGCGGGCGGCCGCCCCCATCTAGTGCACGATGCGGCGGTTTGCCGTCCGCCAGTTTGCTAACATTCGCCTTTCGAAACAAGGAGCCGCCGCCATGCCCGACCGTTCGAGTTCG
>JANXZT010000480.1 GCA_025355395.1 Betaproteobacteria bacterium | reverse complement strand
GGCAGAACGGACAACGGTGCGGATTCAGATAACGGTTGCGCCGTGCATTGCGTGGTGGAAGCGGCGCGGCACGGCCGGTTTATTACGGAACGCAGGATCGGCGAATCCGTACGTGTCGGACAGTTTGTCGGAGGATTGGGCAACGAGGTCATCGTTGCGCCGGCGGACGGAGTGCTGCTCGGGCTCTCCGCGCGCGGCGCACGCATCGAACCGGGAGATACGCTTGTCGAAGTGGACCGCAGCGGCGTCGCCGGCCATTGCCATGGTATCGGCGAGGGTCCACGTCGCATCGCGAAGCGCGTGCTGGCCGTGCTCACGCATCCGCGCGACGACGGGCACGGCCCGCTGTTGCGCACCAATGCGGATCGCGTCCACCTCTTGGCCCGCTGATCGCCTTGGCCTTTCCGGTTGGTAATTCATCCGCTGCACCCGGAAATCCGCCGTTGCGTGCTGTCATCGCGGTGTCACACACGGCCCTGACAATGGCGAGGTCTGCTACTCACGAGGAAGATAAGGCAATGCACAAGTACCTGACCCAGGGATTTCTGGCCGCCGCCACGATGGCGTTCGGCCTTACCACCGCGATGGCCGTCGATATCACCGGCGCCGGCGCGACGTTTCCGTACCCGATCTACGCCAAGTGGGCCGACGCCTACAAGCAGAAGACCGGCATCGGGATGAACTATCAATCGATCGGGTCGGGCGGCGGCATCGCCCAGATCAAGGCCAAGACCGTCGATTTCGGCGCATCCGACATGCCATTGAAGCCCGAAGATCTCCAGGCGGCGGGGCTGATGCAGTTTCCGGCGATCATCGGCGGCGTGGTGCCGGTCGTGAATATCGAAGGCGTCGGGCCGGGCGCGATGAAGTTCACGGGCGCGGTGCTCGCCGACATCTATCTCGGCAAGATCAAGAAATGGAACGAAAAGTCGATCGTCGAACTCAATCCCTCCGTCAAGTTGCCCGACGAGCTGATCACGGTCGTTCGCCGCTCCGACGGCTCCGGCACGACGTTCATCTGGACCGACTACCTGTCCAAGGTCAGCACCGAGTGGAAGCAGAAGGTCGGCGCCAGCACCGCGGTCGCGTGGCCGGAGGGCGTCGGTGGCAAGGGCAACGAGGGCGTGGCGGCCTACGTACAGCGGATCAAGGGTTCGATCGGCTACGTCGAGTATGCCTACGCGAAGCGCAACAAGATGGCGCACGCCGCGGTGCAGAACCGGGACGGCCAGTTCGTGCAGCCCGACGACGAGACGTTTCAGGCGGCCGCCGCGTTTGCCGACTGGAAGAATGCGCCGGGCTTCTACCAGATCCTGACCGACCAGCCCGGCAAGACCAGTTGGCCGATCACGGGTGCGAGCTTCATCCTCATGCACCAGAAGCAGGACAAGCCGCAAAACGCCGTCGAGGTGTTGAAGTTCTTCGACTGGGCGCTCAAGGACGGCCAGAAGATGGCGGCCGAGCTCGACTACGTGCCGATGCCGGAAGGCGTGATGAAGATCATCGCCGACGCCTGGAAGACACAGCTCAAGGACAGCTCGGGCAAGCCCATACTGTGAATGGACGCTTAGCAGGCTATTAGAGCTCCGTTACTCCCGGCAGTCACTTTCTTCCTCCTCCAGAAGAAAGCCTCATAACCGCGAGCGATTCCTCGCGGCTGCTTTTTTTGGTAGGGGTTATCATGTCGACCACCTTGGCCGCACTGCCGCCCGCCATGACCGCCCAGTTGGAGTCGCATACGCAGCGCGAGCCAACGCCACCGGCCGCGCGGCGCGGCGCGCCCCTGTGGCAAGACTGGCTGTTCGAGCGCACGACGATGTTCTTCGCGCTGTTCGTGCTGCTCACCCTCGTCGGCATCGTCGGGGCGCTTGCCTGGGCCGCGGTTCCCGCGTTCCAGAAATTCGGTCTCGGGTTCTTCTTCACCAATGTCTGGGACCCGGTCAAGCTCGACTTCGGCGCGCGGGCACCCATCTACGGCACGCTTGTCACCTCGGCCATTGCCGTCGTGATCGGCGTGCCGGTCAGCTTCGGGATCGCGCTATTCCTGACCGAGATG
>JANXZT010000478.1 GCA_025355395.1 Betaproteobacteria bacterium | reverse complement strand
CGAGCCGGGCGATATCCTGGAGGTGGCGGGGGCGCGGATCGAGTATGGGGCGGTGCCGGATTTGCCGACGTAGGGGTCGCGTTGCGGTCTGGTGATCCAGGGTTTTGCGCCTTTGGTCAATCAAACACGTTTAGCACTCCGCTCCAGACAGTGGTACGCTTTACGCTATGAAGCAGGGCCTGGTCGCGGATATTCTTGAACTTCCGGTCGCGGAGCGCGTACGGCTTGTTGAAGCCATATGGGACAGCATTGCAGCCGCCCCCGACGCGCTCCCCCTCACCCAATGGCAGCGGGAAGAACTGGATCGCCGCCTCGCTGAATTCGAAGCGGATCCTGGCTCCGGAGCAACGTTCGAAGACGTGTTTGCGCGCATCCGCCGCAGTTCATGACACGGCCCGTCATCGTTCGCGCGCGGGCGGAGCGTGACATCCGAATTATTTTTGAGTGGTATGAGTCACAACAGCTCGGCCTGGGCGAGGAGTTTCTTTCTCGTCTTCGCGAGAGCCTGGAGGCGGTGCGTGTGCTTCCTGAGTCGGCTCCGCTCATCTATAAGAGTGTCCGACGCGCCATCGTTTCGAAATTTCCTTATCTTGTGTTCTATATTTCCCAGCCCGTTCGAGTTGTGATTCTTGCGATTCTCCATTCATCGCGCAATCCAGCCAGCTGGCCGCGGCGATAATTCGCAGCGCCTCTCGAGGAATACAACTCTGGTGACGGAGTCCTAACGCGGGACGTACGCGATGCAGGACGGGATATCCCGGCCCTCCCCTGCACGGTCGACCCATCACCACTCCGTCATTCCCGCGTCTCCCATGCACGGAAGACGCACCACACTCCGTCATTCCCGCGTCTCCCATGCACGGAAGACGCATCACACTCCGTCATTCCCGCGTCCCCCAATGCACGGAAGACGCATCACACTCCGTCATTCCCGCGCACGCGGGAATCCATTCTTGCAGCCCAATGGGGAGGTTCGAGATCAACATGGACCCCGCATTCGCGGCCCGACACCGCCGCGGTGATGCAGCGCGCCCACAAGGCCATTGCGCATGACCGGTGGTTCCGGGAGCAGGTCCGGCTTGGTTTGGCAGATCTTGCCGCCGCCGTCAAGATGGTGCGAGGCAGATCACGACGCGGCCAAGCGGCGCGCGGCACTGGTGAAGCGCCTCCCGAAAGCCTAGCATGCGGCTGCTCTGTCAGGGCAAGCCGAGGACGACGTGGCTGTGATCGTCGAGTACATCGCCCGAGACAATCCTGCCGCCGCGATCGCCGTCGGCGATGCGATCGAGCAACAGATGAAATGGCCGCGGGATTCTCCGGCGATGGGAAGGCGCGGTCGCGTCCGGGGAACGCGCGAGCTGGTCATCGCGGGCCTGCCTTACATCGCGTTGTACCGGGCTCTGGTCGAAGTGGTCGAGGTCGTGAGAGTGTTGCACGGCGCGCAGCAGTGGCCACCGATGGCGCGCGAGCGATGAGCGATCCCTATTACTGTTGAAACGGGTACATCGTTTATCCTCTGTCCGCAGCACAGACATCGGGTTTTAGACTACGCCGGAACGACGCTAATAGTTACCTCACGGACCAGCGCATGACGCACCACGTCACTCCGGGTGCCGTAGCGCGTCGCACGGGCACGCAACAGCGCCGAAGCGGAAACGCAGGCCGCTTGACTATTTTGATTGCAAACGCTGGCCGAACATCAAAAATGGTTGATACTTCAATGGCTTGAGGTGGCGAGACGAACGGCACTACTGCTCGAGGTGGCTTGGCACAGCGGTTGCTCTAGCTGTCGGGCATCGCTGGAATCCGTAGCCCGGATTTCCTAACTCACCCCTCGGAGATAAAAGTCATGAAGCGAGTACAGCAAGGTTTCACGTTGATCGAACTGATGATCGTGGTTGCGATCATCGGCATTTTGGCCGCCATCGCGCTGCCGGCGTACAAGGACTACACCGTTCGCGCCAAGGTGTCCGAAGTCATTCTGGCGGCGTCTTCGGCTAAAAATGCCGTGGCCGAGTCGGCTCAGGTCAACTCTACGATGCCGCTGACGC
>JANXZT010000435.1 GCA_025355395.1 Betaproteobacteria bacterium | reverse complement strand
CCGCTTTTTCTTGGTGAGAGCGGAAGTTCGGCTGATCGTTATCATCGCAACAGCGCACCGACGTCCTCGCGGCGCGTCATGCCGCCTAAAGCGCCGCGACCGGTCACCGACAATGCCGCGGCCGCGTTGGCCCAGCGCATCGCTCCCGTGAGAGGCTCGCCGCGCGCGAGTGCCGCCGCCAGGGTGCCGGTAAAGGTATCTCCGGCGCCGATAGTGTCCACTACCGACACGCGTAGCCCGGGCAGGTGATGCGGGGTCTCGCCGCGCCGGTACAGGCTGCAGCCGGCAGCGCCCAAAGTCACCAGCACGGCTTTGGTGCTGCGCGCGAGTAGCGTATGCGCCGCAGCATCGATCGCGACCGGCGCATTCGGGGCAAGCCCCGCCAGTGCGTGCAACTCGCTTTCATTGGGAATGAGTACGTCGACCAGGCGCAGCAGTTCGTCCGACAACGGTTGCGCCGGTGCCGGGTTTAACAGGGTCAGCGCGCCGCTTTCATGAGCAATGCGAAAGGCCTCGATCGTGGCCGTCACCGGCACTTCGCAGGATGCCATCACCACGCGGCAGGAGGCCAGCATCGCGCGCGCCGCGTGCGCATGACGCGCAGCGAGCCCCGCCGTTGCGCCTGAAAATACCGCGATGCTGTTGTCGCCATCGTCATAGACCAGGATCTGGGCAACGCCGCTGCGTTCGCCTTCGATCTCTTCGACGTGGGTGGTGTCGATGCCCTCGGCGTGCCAAAGGTCAAGGCCTTGGCGGCCAAAGTCGTCGCGACCCACGCGCGCGATCAGCCCCACCTGGGCGCCCTGGCGTGCGGCCGCCACCGCGGCGTTGCTGCCCTTGCCGCCCGGACTGATATCGAAGTGGATGGCTGAAAGCGTTTCACCGCGCGCGATGGGACGCGCCACGCGTGACACCAGGTCGACATTCCAGCTAGCGACGCAGACAACGTCGATCGCGCTCACGTGACCCCATAGCCCAGCATGTGCGGCAGCCACAGCACGGTCTGCGGAAAGACCGTCATGAGGAACAACGCCACGATCAGCACGCCGATGAAGATCCACGCCTCGTGGATCATGCCCTTGAGCGGAACGCCGGCCAGAGCATTGATGACAAACAGCAGCATTCCAAACGGCGGCGTCACCAGGCCGATCATCATGTTGACCACCAGCACGACCCCGAAATGCACCAGGTCGATCTCCAAGAGCTTCGCGGCGGGCAGGAGAATGGGCACCAGCACCAGCAGCATGATCGACGTGTCCAGGAAGCAGCCGAGGACCAGGAACAGGACGTTCACCACCATCAGGAACCCGAGTTGCGACAGATGCAGCCCCGTTAGCCAATCCGCGACCAGTGCGGGCACCCTTTCGGCGGTGAATGCGTAGTTGATGACGAAAGCTGATGCGATGATGAGAGTCACCGAGGCACTGGCCTTCGATGACTCGATCAGAATCTCGAACAGCCGCCGCCAGGTCAAGGCGCGGTAGACCACGCTGGCCAGGAACAACGCATAGAGCGCGGCCACCGAGGCCGCCTCGGTTGGCGTGAATACACCCGAGTAAATGCCTCCCAGCAACACCACCGGCAATGTCAACGGCAGAAAGCCACGCACCATGACGCGCGGGTAGTCGCGCCACGGCACCGGCGCCTCGCGCGGAAGGTTGCGCTTCTTGGCCACGAAATGCACGGCCACCATCAGCGCCAGCGCCATCATGAACCCCGGAATGACACCACCGAGAAAGAGTGCGCCCACCGATGCGCTCGATATGAGCGCATAAATGACGAGTGGGATCGAGGGCGGAATGATCGGCCCGATGGTGGAGGACGCCGCGGTCAGTGCGCCCGAAAACTCGGGCGAGTAGCCGTTTTTTGTCATCATGCGGATGCTGACGAGGCCGGGGCCCGCGGCATCGGCGATCGCGCTGCCGCTCATGCCCGAGAAGATCACACTGACGATGATGTTGACGTGCGCCAGCCCCCCGCGCAGACGTCCGACAATGGCGAGCGCGAACTCGAACAGACGCTCGCTCACCGTGCCCGAGTTCATGACCGCGGCAGCGAAAATGAACAACGGCACCGCCAACAGTACGTAACCGTTGTACATGCCATTGAGCACCTGCTCCGCCACGAGCCCGAGGTCCTGGCGCTTGACCAGGAGATAGGCCACGCCGCTGATCAGCATGCCAAAGCCGATCGGCAGGCGCAGGATCAGTGTCATGACGAGCATCGCCAGCAGCACCGCGAGGGCGAGACTCATTTACCGAACCTCAAAGTTCCCGCCGCCATTCACGCCCGAAAAGACGCGCGAGCTTGACCAGGTAACGCCAGGCGATCACGACCACGAACAGCAGGAACGGCGCGAACACGATCGAAAAGGGAATGTCGAGCACCGCGGTCCTCTCGCGCTGCATGAAACGAACATAATCGAACGCTTCGGGCAGGAGCACCAGCAGCAGTCCGGCGGTGAGTGCGGCGCCGAGCACGGCGAAGGCACGCTGTCCGCCCGGGGGCAGCGCGGCATAGACCAGGTCGAGCATGACGTGATCCTTCTCCTTCAGCAGCGTCGCCGCGCTCCAGAAGACCATCAGGATGTAGAGGATCACAATCAGCTCGTCCGACCAGGCGAGCGGGCGGTTGAACAAAAAGCGCATGGCCACCTGAACGATGAACACCAGGAACAGCAGCGCAAACACCGCCGCCGCCACGGCCTCCGCCGCACGCCGCAAATGCGCACGCACCGTGCGTGCCCAGTTACCGCACCTGGTTCACCCGCTCCAGGAGACCCTTGGGCCACACATTGGCGTATTCCGAGTTGAGATACGTGGCCTGTACGGCTTTGCGGAACGCATCCTGGTCCGGTGTGGTCACTTGCAGGCCCTGCTGCTTGAAGAAGTCGACGATCTGCGCTTCTTCCTTGGTGCGATTTTCGTTATTGAATTGTGTTGCCGCCTCGGCGGCCGTCTTGACCTTCTGCTTCTGCAGCGCGGGCAACGCGTTCCAGGTCTTGTTGGCGATGGCGATGAAGATGCCGTCCACCAGATGGTTGGTCAGCACGAGCTGCTTGGTCACCTCGTAGAACTTCGCGGCGCGCACCGTGGGCAGGGGATTGTCCTGACCGTCGATGGTGCCGGTCTTGAGCGCGAGATAGACCTCGCCGAAGGCCAGCGGCGTCGGCGTCGCACCGAGCGCTTCGCCGAGGAACAGCCATTCCTTGGAGGCGGGCATGCGCAATTTGACGCCTTTCAGGTCGGCCGGCGTGCGCACGTTGCGCACCTCGCGCAAATTCACCTGGCGCGTGCCCAGATACGCGGTGGACAGCACGGTCACGTCCATCTTTTCGGACACGCGCTTGAACAGCTCTTCGCCAATGGGGCCGCTGAAGATCTTTTGCTGATGGTCCGGATCACGAACGACGTAGCCGGCGGTGAAAATCGACAACTCAGGGACCAGCTTGGCCATGTCGAAGGCCGAGATCGCCGCCAGCTCGAGGTTGCCGCGCGCCATCGCCGCGGGTTCGGTTCCCTGCTTGAACAGCGCAGCATTGAGATTGATCTGCACATCGAATTCACCGGGCGCACTCTTGTCCAGCGAATCCTTGAACACCGTCCACATCTTGCCGTGCCAATCATCGGGCACAGCGGGTGTGGAGATGCGCAGCAACACCTTGTTCTGCGCCTGTGCTGCGGGCAGCCATGCGCCCGTCAGGACCAATGTGGCAGCTACCGCGAGCAGGCATCGGCGAGTCAGAAAGGTTTTCATGGCATCTCCTTGTATTGTCATTGAAGGTTAGTCCCGGACTTGCCCCGTCGTTGTCGTGGGGAAGGCGTCGCGCTGAAATGATTCGTTGTCGGTCTGGCTTCAGTCTGGCGCCGGTAACGGCGCAGCGAGATCGATCAGCCCTTGTTCCCGTAGCGTCTCCCAATATGCGTTCGGGATGGCATGGTGCGTCATTGCCAGGTTTTCGTCGAGTTCCGCGACCGACCGGGCGCCGGGAAGGACAGCGACGATGGCCGGATGGGCGCGGGGAAATTGCAGCGCCGCCGCCTTGAGCGGCACGCCGAACGCGGCACCGATGCGCTCGATGGCCGCCACGCGCGCGATCGTTGCCTCCGACGCAGGGACATAGTCGAAATAGGGCTGCGAGCCGTCGCGGGGTCGGGATCCGGTCGCGAGAATCCCCGAGTTGAAAGGCCCGCCGAGTACGATGGCAACCTCGCGTCGCACGCACTCCGGCAACAGGCGGGGGAGGGCGGTTTGGTCCGCAAGGGTGTAGCGTCCAGCGAGCAGGATGAGATCCAGATCGGCGTGTCGCAAGGTCTCGAGACAGGTGTCGACGTCGTTCACGCCGAGGCCGAAGCCCTGAATCGTCCCGGCCGCCTTCAATGCGGCCAATGCCGGTAACGCACCGTTTAGCATCGTGCGGAAATGCGCCGGGAATGCCCCGCCATGCGTTGCGACGTCGATATCATGCACGTACACGAAGTCGATGCTGGCCAATCCCAGACGCTGCAGGCTGTCATCGAGCGAGCGCAGCACGCCGTCGCGCGTGTAATCGTAATGCGCGGCAAAGGGCAGAACGTCTACATAACCATATTGCGCGGAAGGCGCATCGACATCGGGCCGGAGCAGCCGTCCGACTTTGGTGGAAAGCAGAAAGGATTCCCGTGGGAGTCCGCGCAAGGCGCTGCCCAGTCGATGTTCCGAAAGGCCATGGCCGTAATGGGGCGCGGTGTCAAAATAGCGTACGCCGCCATCGAAGGCATGGCGCACCAGCTTATAGGCGTCCTCACCGCGGACGGCGCGAAACAGGTTGCCGAGCGGCGCACCGCCCAGGCCGAGCGGCATGGTGTGCAGACGGCGGCGCAAGGAGGCATCGAGTGTCATCGGCCGGTCCGCTCTTCCCGTATCCAATGGTCTTCGCGAAACGCGTGAATCAATCCGAGCGAAAGGAAATACCATGGACGCTGTTGCGCCCGTACGCGGGCTGTGGTGCGCGATGTTGACGCCGCTTGACCGATCCGGTCGGATCGACCACGACCTTTTTGCCGCCCATGCGCGGTCATTGCTGGCCCACGGCGTGGACGGCGTCGCGCCTTTCGGCACCACTGGGGAAGGCCAATCGTTCGCGTTGTCCGAGCGATTGGCAGGCCTCGATGCCTTGCTGAAGGCCGGCATTACGCCGGGCCGCGTGATTGCAGCCACCGGCTGTGCAGCGCTGCCGGAGACGATTCTGCTCACGCGCCACGGCGTGCAATCCGGATGCCGGGCGTGTCTCGTGCTACCGCCGTTTTTTTGGAAGGACGCATCCGATGACGGCCTTTTCGCGTGGTACTCGCAACTGATCGAAGCCGTCGGCGATCCGCGGCTGCGCATCTACCTCTATCACATCCCGCAGGTTTCGGGAACGCCGCTGTCGGTGAACCTTGTCGCGCGGCTCGCCGCTGCCTTCCCGGACGTCGTTGCGGGCGTCAAGGACAGCGCGGGCGACTGGACCAACACCGAAGCGCTGCTCGCGCGCGTCCCGCAACTCGCGATCATGGTGGGGCACGAGCCTCATCTACCACGACTCATGCGCTCCGGTGGCGCCGGCACGATCTGCGGTGTGGGCAACCTTTATCCCGCGCTCGTGCGGGCTTTGCTTTCTCCGGGCGTCACGCCGGCAGACGAAGCGCGTATTGCCACATTCCTCGAGATTGCCTTTCGCCAGCCGCTGTTGCCCGGTTTCAAGGCGGTTCTGGCGGAGCGGACACATCACCCGGGTTGGCTTTCGGTGCGTGCGCCATTGCTTCCGCTCGCCGAAGCAGCGCGTCGGTCATTGCTCGCGGCACTGCAAGAGGCGGGCCTCGAGCCAGTCAACGCGCCGCGGGGATCATGAGTGCATCGAGACGATGATCAATGGATCGATCCTGTTGCACCCGTAGAGCCTGGCAGCATTGCCGCCAAGGATGCCTTCCCGCTCCGATTCCGTCAGGTGTTCGAGCAGCGTAAGTGTCGCCTCGAACCAACGGTCGTAGCCGCCCGCAAGATTCACCACCGGCCAATCGCTACCCCAGATCAGGCGCGCGGGCCCGAACGCAGCAAGAAGATGATCGACGTAGGGCCGCAGTTGCGCGACTGTCCAATCGGTTGTGGCTTCCGTAACCAGTCCCGACAATTTGCACATCGTGTGGGGATGCGAAGCAATGGCTCGTATCTCGGCGCGCCACGGGTCGAGTCGCGCCTCACGGATGAATGGTTTTGCGCCGTGATCGATTGCGACGCGCAATGCGGGGTGGCGCTCGATCACAGTGAGAAGACGCGACAAGTGGCGCGGCAGGACCAGGGCGTCGAATACCAGGCGACTTGCTTCGAGTGTATTGAAGGCGGGAGCGAGGCTGGGGTCGAGCAGCCAATCGTCGTCCCGGATATCCTGCACCATCGGTCGCAGCCCGACCAACAGCGGGTCGGACCTCAGGTCATCGATCACACCCGGCGCGCCCGGGGCCGCGAAATCGACCCAACCGACAACGCCGGCGACGAAGGGAGTCGCACGTGCAGTCTCCAGCAGATATCGTGTTTCGGCTTTCGTGGGCGCAGCCTGGACAACGATGGTCCGGTCGATCGCATGTCGCGCTAGATGAGGAGCGAGATCGGCGGGTTCGAAATCGCAATACAACGTGCCGAGCGCGGGCGTCAGCCAGCCGTAGTCGCCACGGGCGATACGCCAGAAATGGTGGTGAGCATCGATTCGGGACATGGAGTCGTGGTTCCTGGCCGTGGGCGTCGCGTGTCGATACTGTGCCATCAGACAAAATTCTGCGCCAGACTTCCGAATGCATTTCCTGGTCTGCCCCTGCATCGTAGAATGGTCCTGATCGACGGTAAGACAACGAAGTTCAGCGCATGCGTGCGCGCAATGTGATCGGGAGGAAGCATCGTGGCAATCGAATCGGCCCTGCGTCGCGACGTGGTCCTCGCCAACCGCATCATCGAGCGCTTCGGACTGTCAAACGCGTTTGGCCACGTGAGCGCGCGCATTCCCGGAACGAACTCTTTTGTCTTTCCGACCCGCCGCTCGCCCGGATTGGCGGAGGAGGCGAACCTGCTGATCCTCGACACCGACGGCAATGTGCTATCGGGGCAAGGCACGCCGAATAGCGAATTCTGGATTCATGCCCGTGCCTACGACGCGCGCCCCGACGTATGCGGCGTGGTGCATGCGCATCCCCCGGCATGCATCTGCCTCACCCAGATTGGCGAGCCGCATCGCGTTGTTCACAACCAGGGCGTCGCGTTCATCAACGGCGTTCCTGAGTATGCGCGAATCGGTCTCATCCGCACGCGTGAGCTTGGCGACCTGTTGGCGCAACATCTTGGGGCGGGCATCGCGGTGATGATGCGCGGCCACGGCATTACCACGGCGTTCGCGGACGTGCGTAGCGCGACGGTCGCCGCGTGCTTTCTCGAAGAGAGCGCCGATTTGCAGCTGCGGATGCTGGCGGCGGCGGGCGGGGACGCCGGCCGCATTCGTGCTTTCACGCGGGCAGAAGCCGAAGGCGGCGGCGGCATCGGACCATCCATCGTTTCGAGGGCCTGGGAGTACTACGCGTCTGTCGCGGAGTCGCGCCCGCTCGGCGGATAAGAGATTCAATCCATGAAGCTCGAAATGGCCAGGAACTCCATTTTTGCGACACTCCTGCGCTCGCCGTGGTGGATGAGTGTGATCGTCGCAGCAGGCGTTGCCGTGGTGGCGCGGCTCCTGCTACCTGAAGCCTATATGTGGTACGGAGTATCCGGTGCGCTGCCTTTTCTGGGTATCGCAATCGCCAGCGCCTGGCAGCAGCGTCACGCGCCCAGTGCCGCGCGCGTCATCGATACGCTTGCCGCAGTTCGCGCAATGTCATGGAGCGATTTTTCCAGCGCGATCGAGGACGCGTTCCGGCGGGAAGGCTACGCCGTGCGCCGGCTCGACGGCGTGCAGGCGGATTTCGAGATCACCACTGGATCGCGCACGTCACTGGTGAGTTGCAAGCGCTGGAAGGTCGCCCGCGCCGGGATCGAGCCGCTGCGCGCGCTGCACGCCGCCAAGGGCGCGCGTGACATGCCTGACTGGATTTATGTTGCCGCAGGAGAGATTACCGACAACGCCCGCAAATTCGCAGGCGAGCAGAAAATACGCCTCATCGAGGGCGCGGAGCTGGCGCGGCTCATGGGTCGAAACCCAAATTTGCTCTCACAGCAAGTGTCAGATCGTACTTTCCCTTGACGGGCTGGAATCGGCCACAACCGCACTCATGCACCGCAGCAAACAGCACCCTATTCGATAATCTCGGCGGCGCGGGCGAGCAGCGCCGGCGAAAGGGTGAGGCCGAGCGCTTTGGCCGTCTTCAGGTTGATCAGGAGCTCGAACTTGGTGGGCTGATAAATCGGGATGTCGCCCGGTTTGGCCCCTTTTAGGATTTTGTGCACGTCATCGGCCATGCGCCTGAGCAGCTCCGCGAGATCGACGGCATAAGCCATCAGCCCACCGGCCTCGACGTAATCGCGGTACGGACACATCGCCGGCAAGCGGTTCTTAACGGCGAGTTCGGCGATCAGCTGGCGGTGAGCGTAAAGGTCCCCTTCCCCGCTGACCAACACTGCGTCCGGCCGTTGCTTCTCCATCGCAGCGAAGACGCGCTCAATCTCCGAGGGAGTCCCCTTCTGCGGGAGCATAAAAACCAGCGAAATTCCCAATCGGCCGCCGGCGTCCCGCAAGACTTGCCCAGAAGAACCTTCCCACCCGTCGCGCATACCTAGAAATGCGGCCTTGGCTGTCGAAGGGATCGCTTCCTTTAGCATCTGCAGGCGCTTCCCCCAGATCTCGGTCCCGGCATCGAGGGTGATGCCAGTGAGGTTGCCGCCGGGTCGGCTCAGGCTGGTGACCAGCCCCGCTTTCAGCGGATCTAGCATGAACGCAACAACCGGTATTGTGCTGGTTGCCGCCGTGAAGGCGGTTACGACGGAGTTAGTTCCGGTGACGATCAAATCCGGGTTGCGGGTCACGATCTCCCGGGCCAAATCGGCATAACGCTCGTGATGCCCCTCGGCCGAATAGCGTTCAACAATCAGATTTTCGCCTTCGACGTAACCCAAGCGGCGTAGCTCGGCGAAAAACGCGCGCCATGCGCTCCCCCCACCCGTTTCGGTAATGAGGGTAGCCGGGATTGCCGGATGGAAAATCGCTATGCGGTGCTGCGTTGCCGGCTGCTGCGCCCGCACCGTGAGCGGCCATGCCGCTCCCGCGCTGCCTAGAAGTGTGATGAACTCGCGACGCTTCATGTGCTCCGCTCAGAACACGCCTTGTCGAATGCCTTAAGCGTAGCACTTTGCGACCGTGCGGCGAGTGAGAAATGGCACAAAACTGGCCTCAAATTTTGATTAGGCCTAATGTCCGAGATGGGTCTATTCTGTCGAAAAACTCTGTTTGCGAAGGCGCTAAAAAAATCCCAGGCCCTCGGGGGCTTCGTTTCATTTCGGACGTGGGGGGATACGCGAGTTCGTGCTGCGCGCCACCAAGACGTTTTCATCGACTCTCCGGCGATTCATACGGCGAATTGGCGATTGCGATCTAGGCAGGCAAGAAATTGCGCCGGGTGCATTTTCGAGTTTTTCAACATAATAGGTCGCCTGCGGCCGTTCAGACCATCGATAAAGCCTCAACGGCGCCCATCGTTTGTCCGATTCGAAAATCGGGGTTCAACTCGAGGACAGCGAGCGTAGCCATTTCGTAACTTCGTTTGGCTCTTTGCAATTGCTTTTAGGCTGCTTGTAGCTTCTCTTGGAACTTGGCGTGTGTTGCACGAGATTGATTTGAATAATGACCTGAGAAAAGCTTGATTCTCATAATCCCTTGGTCGCTGGTTCGAGCCCAGCCGGGCCCACCCATTTCGATGCATCCGTTGGTACGACCGCACCCACCTTCCGAACCCGGTTTCGACTCGGGCGTTTCCGCTTGCAATGCGCTGGACCTGCCTCAGACGGCTCGGATGTTCCCCGCGGGCTTCCGCCAACGACCCGCGCCGTTGCCGGGGGCGCGTCCCGGGTCGATGCGGTCCCGTGCGGCGCGCGACCCTCGATCGGGACGGGCGCCATGCCGAAGCCGCGAAGACCATCGATACGTGAGCCTGAAGGCCACCTCGAGGCGGCGCCGGGCGCCGGGATAGGCATGACGGCGAACGCGTCCAAATTGTCACAAGCTCTCGCATTGCATCAGCAAGGCCATTTGGCACAGGCCGAAGCGCTATACAAGGAAGTGTTACAAATTCAACCGCAGCACTTCGACGCACTGCAATTGCTGGCGTCGATATGGACACAGAGAGGAAGTTCGATCGCCGCGATCGAGCTGTTTGACCGGGCGCTGGCAATCAATCCCAATCACCCTTCCGCATTGTCCAACCGCGGCGTCGCCCTGCAGGACTTGGGGCGCCACGAAGAAGCGCTGCAGAGCTTCGAACGCGCGCTTGCGATCAAACCCGACTATGCCGAAGCGCTGGCCAACCGCGGCAACGCGCTGCGCTACCTCGCGCGCAACGAAGAAGCCCTGCAGAGCTACGATCGTGCGCTGGCGATCAAGCCGGACCATGTCGTTGCGCTATCCAACCGGGGCAACGCATTGCGCGACCTAAACCGCCCTGACGAAGCCCTGCAGAGCTACGGCCGCGCACTCGCGATCATGCCCGATCATGCGGAGACACTGTCCAACCGTGGCAACGTGCTGCGTGAACTGAAACGAAACGAGGAAGCCCTGCAGAGCTACGATCGCGCGCTTGCGATCAAGCCAAACCATGCAGAAATCCTGTCCAACCGCGGCGTCGCGCTGCAAGACCTGAATCGCCATGAGGAGGCGCTGCAGAGCTTCGATCGCGCGCTTGCGATCAAACCGGATCACGCCGAAGCACTGTCCAATCGCGGCAACGCGTTGCGGTCCCTGGAACGAAACGACGAGGCTTTACGGAGCTACGACCGGGCGCTCGCGATCAAACCCGACTACGCCGAAGCGCTGTCCAATCGCGGCGTCGCACTGCGTGACCTGATGCGCCTTGACGAGGCCTTGCAGAGCTACGACCGGGCGCTCGCAGTCAGGCCGGATTATGCCGAAGCGCTGTACAACCGCGGCAACGCCCTGCAGGACCTGAGGCGACATGATGAGGCGCTGCAAAGCTTCGCCCGTGCACTTGCGATCGCACCGGATTATGCGGAGGCGCATTGGAATGAGGGCCTGTGCAGGTTGTTGATCGGTGATTTCGCCAATGGGTGGCCGAAACACGAATGGCGCTGGGAAACGGCGATCCGCAAAGCTTCCTTCCGCAGATTCGCGCAGCCATTGTGGCTTGGTCAGGAATCCGTGGAAGGCAAGACCATTCTCCTGCGCAGTGAGCAAGGCTACGGTGACACGATCCAATTCTGCCGCTATGCAAAAAAGGTCGCCGCGCTTGGCGCGACGGTAATGCTGGAAGTCCAGCCGGCACTCAAGTCGTTG
Organism: Betaproteobacteria bacterium; assembly: GCA_025355395.1. Lineage (GTDB taxonomy): Bacteria > Pseudomonadota > Gammaproteobacteria > Burkholderiales > Casimicrobiaceae > CAIWHR01. The sequence continues at coordinate 2,765 of JANXZT010000435.1, read as the reverse complement.
CTCGGCACGCTTGGCGGCGTCACACGCGTCCTGGCCGGCGGTGAAACGCGACCTCCGTTTGACTATTACTGCCCCGTGGCAAGCCTGCCACTCGCTTTCAATACCAACCTGACCAATATCCCCACTTCTGCCTACCTGTGTGCAGATGTCGAGAAGGCGAAGTCCTGGAACGGGAAATTGGCCGGCGGCGGCGCCAAACGGATCGGTGTGGCATGGAGCGGCAGAAGTTTTCCGCCCAATCGCTCCATCCCGCTGGTCGAATTCTGCAAATTGATCGAAATCAGCTCGAACTGCTATTCGTTGCAGAAGGAGTTGGGCGCGAACGACAGATCGGTCTTGAGCGGGCGAACGGACCTGCAGTTTTTTGGTGACGAGCTGATTGATTTTTCAGACACGGCAGCGCTGATCGAGTTGATGGACCTGGTAATCACCGTGGACACGAGTGTTGCGCACCTGGCGGGTGCGATGGGCAAGCCTGTCTGGATATTGTTGAACTACAACGCGGATTGGCGCTGGCTGCTGGATCGGAACGATTCGCCGTGGTATCCGACGGCGCTGCTTTTCCGGCAGACAGTGCTCGGCGACTGGGCCACCGTGATCGATGAAGTCGGCGAGCGCCTGTCCGAGTGGGTCAAAGGCGGCCCGCACTGAAGTAGCTTGCGGAATGTGTTGGCGGAACCGGCGCCGCTCAGCGCCGGAAGCTCGTTGCCGCGGGCCGGCCCGGGAGATCGAGCGTCGCGGTGGCTTCCGCCGTGCGCGCGATGACGCGCCCCCGCCGCACCACGGCCAGACGCGCGGCGCGCAGCCGGATCGCCTCGATCGGATCGCGCGCCTGCAGCAGCACGAAGTCGGCGTGACATCCCGGCGTGAGGCCGTAGCCTTCGAGACCGAGGATGCGCGCCGGCACGGCGGTGACGGCGTCGAAACACGCGCGCATTGCTTCTTGCCCGGTCATCTGCGCGACGTGCAATCCCATGTGCGCGACCTCGAGCATGTCGGCCGAGCCCAGGCTGTACCACGGGTCCATCACGCAGTCGTGGCCGAACGCGACATCGATGCCGGCGGCCATCAATTCCGGCACGCGCGTCATCCCGCGACGCTTGGGATAAGTGTCGTGCCGGCCCTGGATCGTGATGTTGATCAGCGGATTGGCCGTCGCCGATACGCCGGCCTCGGCGATGAGCGGAATCAGCTTCGACACGTAGTAGTTGTCCATCGAGTGCATCGACGTCAGGTGCGACCCGTTGACCCGCCCCCGCAGGCCAAGCCGCTGCGCGTGCAACGCGAGCGTCTCGATGTGCCGCGACATCGGGTCGTCGGTCTCGTCGCAATGCATGTCGACCCGCAGGCCCCGCGCCGCCGCGATCTCGCACAGGATGCGGACCGACTCCGCGCCCTCGGCCATCGTTCGCTCGAAATGCGGAATGCCGCCGACGACCTCGACACCCTTGTCCAGCGCGCGCTGCAGCGTGTCGAGCGCGCCGGGAGCGCGCAGCACTCCGTCCTGCGGGAACGCGACCAGCTGCAGGTCGAGGTAAGGCTTCACGCGCTCGCGCACGTGCAGCAGCGCGTCGACGGCGATCAAGCGCGGGTCGCCCACGTCGACGTGCGAGCGGATCGCCAGGAGACCCTTGCCGACAGCCCAGTCGCAGTACGCGAGCGCGCGCTCGACGATCGCCTCCTCGGTCAGCAGCGGCTTCAGTTCGCCCCACAGCGCGATGCCTTCGAGCAGCGTGCCCGACTGATTGACGCGCGGCAGGCCGTACGACAGCGTCGCGTCCATGTGAAAGTGCGCATCGACGAACGGAGGGCTGACGAGCTGCCCTTGCGCGTCGATTTCGACGGCGCCGCCCGCGCCGGCGAGTTCGCCGTGCGCCGCGACCGCGGCGATTCTCCCGGCGCGCACGGCGATGTCCATGCCGACGCGGCCGTCGGGCAGCGCTGCGTTGCGGACGACAAGATCGAATTGCGCATCGGCGCGGGGTGTCGCGCGGGGTGTCGCGCGAGGTTTCGTTTTCATCGCTCACCTTTGCGATAGGGTTTCATCAGCGCCTGCGGATACGACGCACGGCGCGCCATGACGACCAGCGCCAGGATCGACAACGCGTACGGCAGCATCAGATACAGCTGATACGGGAACCAGGCGCCGCTCGCCTGCTGCATCCGCAGCTGCAGCGCGTCGAATGCCGCGAACAGGATCGCGCCGGAGAGCGCCTTGCCCGGACGCCACGATGCGAACACGACCAGCGCCACGCAGATCCACCCGCGGCCGTTGACCATGTTGAAAAAGAACGCGTCGAACGCCGAAAGCGTCAGGAAGGCGCCGGCGATGCCCATCAGCGCCGACCCGGCGACGACGGTTCCCATCCGAACGGCGATCACATCGATGCCCTGCCCCTCCGCCGCGCCGGGATTCTCGCCGACCATGCGGACGGCGAGTCCCGCCGGGGTCCGGTTGAGGACGTAGGCGATTGCCGGCACCGCGCAGAGTGCGAGCAGCGTCAGCGGCGTCTCCGCATTCAGCACGGGAACGCCCAGCCAATCCATCGGCGCAAACGGCTGGATCGTCGGCGGCGTGGTCACCTTCGGAAACGTCACCCGATACGCGAAGTAGGCGACGCTGGTGCCGAACATCGTCACGCCGAGTCCCGAGACGTGTTGCGAGAGTCCGAGCGGCACCGGTTCAGTCGGCGCTACACACGGGAGGATATTGTGCTGCTGGCAAGGACGGATGAGTGCCATCAAACCCTAAGTGGGCCTGCAAC
>JANXZT010000430.1 GCA_025355395.1 Betaproteobacteria bacterium | reverse complement strand
GAAACCCCGACCCCAGCTCGAGCAGCGCGCCCACCCGTCCGCGCGTCGTCACGCTGCCATGCGTGGGCGCTATCACACCGGCGATAATCTTCAGCAGCGTTGATTTCCCGGCGCCGTTTTCGCCAATCACGCCAAGCGACTCGCCACGTACCATCTCGAAATCGACGTCGTGCAGCGCGCGAAACACCTGCGCGGCGCCGCGGCCGCGCAGGAGATCCCACACCAGGCGCACGCGCCCGCTGCGTGAATCGATCTTGGCGTAATCCTTCCCGACTCCCGACAACGTGAGGAGCGGTGTCACACAAAGTCCTCGAAATGCGGCGACAAGCGCAGAAACATCCAGCGCCCGAGCACGAACAACGCTGCTGCTGCGGCCACTGCCACGAGATCGTGCCAATGCAAGGCGAGTTGCCCGTCGAGCAACGCCGCGCGCAACCGGTCGACGACCCAGGCGAACGGATTTGCCGCGACCCATGGCCGCAGCCGGTCCGGCACGAGTGAAAGCGGATAAAGGATGGGCGTGAGGTACATCAGGATCATGAGGACCGGCATCAGCACATGCTCCACGTCGCGAATGAACACCTGCAACGCCGAGAAACAAAGTGCCAGACCCGTCGTGGCGATGGCGACCAGGACCCATACCGGCACGGCGAGAAAGAATCCCTGGAACCGCACCGGCTCGCCGAACAACGCCAGCACCACAAGGACCGCCACGTAGCCCACGAAATGCAGGGTGAAGGTGGCCGCGACCGAGGCATACACCACGAGCTCATGCGGGAACGCCACTTTGCGAATCAGGCCGGCGTAACTCCCCAGGCTTACGGTCGCGCGCTGCAGCCCTTCCTGCGCTGCAAGCCATGGCCAGAGGGCGACCGCCACGAACAGCAGGAAGCTCTGGTCGCCAAATCCGCGCGTCCTGAATACCTGGGTGAAGACGAAGTGGTAAACGGCGAGCAGCGCGAGCGGATGCAGCAGCGCCCACGCGAACCCGGTTGCGCTCCCGAGATACCGATTGGTGAGCTCGCGCCGATAGAAGTTGCTGAAGAGCGCGAGATTGCGACGGCGCGAAGACGCCGCGGGCGTGCCCACGAAAGGACGCGGCGAGGTGGCCAGGTTCGACTGCATCAATTCACTCATGGCGCCATGGGACGGTCGGCCAAGGCGCCCTCAGGCCCTCATCGCGGCGGCGCCACCGCCGTGGGCCGCTCCACCAAGGCGTCGATGGCGGGTTGATCGACCTTGGTGGTCAGATCGTTACTGATGGCGGTCAGCTTTGCATCTCGTACGTCTTTGATCTGCTTGGCCCGTATTTCGTTGATGATCTCCGCCTTCGCCTCATCGAAGGTGCGCGGCTGATACTTGTTGCGATCCAGAAGGTACAGCTCTCGCGCTCGGGTGGCGTATTGGTCGGCTTTGGCATCGAAGTCGGCCCCCGCGTCGTTCTCGACCCGCTGTATGTAAAGTAGCGCCAGCGCCTGGTCCGCCTCTGGCGGGGTTTGCTGCTGCGCCGATGGGGGCAACTCGATGCCGGAACTGCGAGCTTGTGCAGCAAGCGATTTCCGCAACAGGACGTTGTTCAGCAATGTCGCGATTCGTTTCGGGCTCGTTGCGAAGTCGAAGCGAAGGTTTTCGGGAAGCCTGAGAAGCTCGGCGTTGTAATCGGCCAACGTCAGCGTCGCGAACCGGTTCTGGGCCAGGATGACGGATACCGGGTCTTCCGCGGCGGAGGCGGCGAAGATGGCATTGGCGCCCAGGACCTGAAGGATGAAACAAAATGCGCATGAAAGGAGAAGTCGGTTCATCGATGAATCTGCAGTTTATCGCCGGGGCGTGCTGCGCGCATGACGCCAAAAAACGAGGCCCCGCTGTAGCGAGGCCTCGCCTTCGATCGACGCGGTGTGCTTACGGCGCTTTGAGGTCCACGCTCACATCGCAGCTCGAGCCGTCGGGACACGATGGCGTGCCACCATCGTACGCGTTCTCCACATTGAAATAATAAGTGGTGTTCGGCTGCAGCACCGGATATCCGTAAGTGTTGGATCCGATACTGAAGTACATAGTGACCCCGACCCCGACTCTCGCGCTAAGCGCTCCCCCGCCGCACGGACTCGCCGAAAGTGTCGCGGTCCGCAATTCGGGCCCTGAGGCATATTCGGCGGTGCTCAGCCGGCCGAGACCGTTCTTGCTGCCGGTGGTGAACGTGGACACCAGAACCGTATTGTTCCCGAATACGCCAACGTTCGTAGAAAGCGACCGGATCGATGTTCCCGATGCCGGCCAATTCATCGGCAATACCACGGTGCCCTTGGGACTGCAGGAGATACCGCCGGGGATGCCGCCGCCGCCGCCCGGTGGCGGTGGCGGTGTACCCACCGTGATGGGGACGTTGATCGAGTTGCCTGCCACACTACCGTTGAAGGGCGTCGCCTGGACCGTGGTGCTGGCCGTCGCGCTCCCGCTGTACGTGTTCCCCCCCGCGGCGCCATTCCACGACCAACCCGTCGCCGCAGTGCCACCACAGCTCCCCGTGAGCATGAAGCTACCTCCGCCAACCGGCAGGTTGACGGGAGAGACGAAGCAATTGGTGGGACCGCCCGTCGTAGGTGGACTGGTCGTCAGGCAACTGAACACGTTGCCATTGATCGACCAGCCGCTCGAGCAGCTTGACAAGGTGACGGTGGTGTCGGCCGCAGCCGGCGCCGCGGCCGCCAAGAGGCCAACGCCGGAAACTGCAACCAGCGCGGCGGTGAACCGGTGGGGTATTCGCATTGAATCTCCTAAAAGCGGTGGGGTCCGAGGGGGATGGACCCGTGATGCTTGAGCAAAAATTGAACCAATTATCCCAACGGCATAAATCTGCAATCGGCCATGTAGGATACGGCTGACATTTTCACTCATAAAAGCTGCGCATTGCAAGCACGAATCGATATTTATTGACGATTTGTTGCGATTCAGCATCACCGCGGTCACCGGAACAGTCAGGCACTGGCCCGGAACGGCCGTTGCCGGCCTCGAGAACGCAATTTGCGCCAAGCCGTCGTCAAACCCTGAGGCCTGGGTCCTCGGCCTATATTGCCGAGCTGTAACGGACAATTCCCGCCTCGCCCATCGCGTCGTGGTCTGGCCTGCCGCAGCGCGTCAGCATACGACCGACTTTTGTACCTGGTTGCCGGCCGAGCGCGCGATCGATCGATGAAAAAAAGGCGGAGCCTGAGCTCCGCCTTTCGATACAACGTGCGCGACGCTTACGGAGTGATTCTGCGCGTCGTCTTGTGGACGAAATTGCCGCCGTAGTTCGACAACACGTTCACCCCGCCCACCGACAACAAGCCGTTGCTGAACGATTGCACGGCGAAGCCTACGACCGGAAGTCCGAAGTAGGTTGCCGTAGACGGCGCGGTCGTTCCACCACCAATTGTGGTGAAGGTCGTCGACGCGGCCGGGGCGATCAACTTGTGGACATTGCCCGTAACCGAGCTCGGGAAGAAGCCCAGTCTCATCCAACCATTCTGGAACGAGGTCGGGACGTTCGTCGAGTTGACCGATCCCAGAGTGGGGGTGGGTGCGCCAACAGCGGGATTCGGGTTGTTGAACGTAATGACGTTCGCTTCCCAGCAGATGCGGTTAACCGATCCCGGAGGTGCCGGCGAGAACCCGCCCGCCTTTGCGAACTCTTCACGATCGAAGAGATCCAGGGTGACGTCGTCACACGAACCCACGGTGGTGTTGAAGTTGCGCTGGAAGAGCCTGGGCGCATTGCCGGTACCGACAAACGCGTAGAAGCGCTTGGTCGGCATGGTTACGACCCAATCCGTTCCGCTCTTGGTGCCGGAGTCGAGCACGAATTCGTTCAGGATGTTGTCGTGCATCAACACCGCGCTTACGGCATCGGCCGAGTTGGCACTCAAGGACCAATTAGTTTGGACGATGGCGCCATTCACTCCGAACACGGTGCTGTTAGGGTCGGAATCGGTGAGCTGAGGCTTGATGTCGCCGGCCGTGAAATACAGGCTTACTCCGCCGGGGCCGAAATTGTCAATCGCCACGGCATCTTCGGTGTAATCGGTGCCGGAAGCAACGTTGATCAGTGTCATGCCGCCGAACAGGCCGCCGGTGAGGACCGTCGTGTCCCTGCCCGCCTGGGTGTCGGAAACACTCGCGCAACCCGGGGGAACGCCATTGACGTGGGTGATCTGAGCGTGGGTGGTGCTGTTATCCCGGATCGCGCCCATTTCGATGATTTCGACGTAACCTTCACGGGTGCGGTCAAGCGATCCGCCACCGCCGTCGTCGTTCGGCGACGATCCACCGCTATACGCGAAGTTGACGAAGTCCTGTCCAGCGGCCGGAAGTGCCGGCAGCGTGCAGGATTTGTCGGCCGTGCCGACGCGGGCGCCACCGCCGGAAAGGCTGGGCAGGATTGCGGCCGTCCATACGTCTTCACGGGAAAGGAACAAGTTGAAGTCGAGAACTTCTCGGCTGTTCTTGCCTTCGAGGAAACGAACCTTTACCGCCTTTGCCGAAGACGTCGAGTTGACGACCGACAGCAGCGACGCGTAAGTGTTGCCTGCCGAATCAGCACGCGTGGTGTAGTACGGATAGATCAGGACCTGGCCCAGACCGTCCGGGTTGACGTTGACCGCTTGCGCAGCGCCCGTCGCTCCCAGCGCGCTCACACCTGCGAGAGCGGCGTACAGCGACTTTCTTTTGAACGTATTCATGGTTTTTGGTAACTCCTCTGTTTCGAGATTTAAAGTGATCACTTTAAAATCAACAACCCGCGAATCTTATTACACCTTGCTCCGTTCCACAAACAAAACATCACTCACATTCATTTCCTCCTGTGTTTATTCTGCAACTGCCAGCAACTAGCGATAAACGTACCAGGCGGCACCGTCTTCGATAATCCAGCTTTCGGCAAGCTGCGTTTCTATGCCTTTGGCCTTTGGTGTGTCGAATGTGATCTGAATCGTAACGCTGCAAATCTCACCTTCGCAGCTCACCTTGTCCGCTTTCGCGCGGCGCCAGATGCCCGGCTTGATCTTGCTCTTGTAGACGGCCAGCGACGTCGTCGCCTTCGATCCCGGACTCAAGAATGTGTACGCAGTATCCAGATCTCCTTTGATCAAAGCCTGCCAGCGGGCTTCGGCCCGCTCCGCCACGACGGTTTGCTTCACTTGCGGAGAAGCATCGCGGCTCACTCCGGGTGTCATGCCCGCGCACGCGGCCAGCATCACCGCCATCGCCCCCGCCACAACGCCTTTGGGTACCTTATGCCCCCACGTGTCGCCACCTGGGGTACTGCATTGTTGCCGCATCCGGCATTTGCTGTCCTGCCTGAGCTTCGGTGCTGCATCGTCATGTTGCCCGGCGAGGGGGCCGATTTCGGCCTGTTCCCGCACCATGCCTAGTGATTTAAGCGTATAGAAACGCCCATGCATCGTCAATTGCGCTCTCCTCGAAATTCGTTGTCTGCCCAAGCTGTTGCGCGCCCGCCACAGGTGATTCGTCGCCGTTTGACGACGTTTTACGGGTTTCTCGGCATTTCCGCGCGGTTTCTCGCACCTGGAAAGACATCGTCGAGGAGTTCCATGCGTTTGCGCAGGTCTTCGACAACGTTTTTCATGTCGGTTTCGTTTTCCACGACGCGCGGCGTGATGAACAACACGAGCTCGGTCCGATTGTCGATGACGGTCTGGTCGCCGAAAAGACCTCCGATCACCGGAATGCGCGAAAGGAGCGGCAGGCCGGAGTTGTCCTGGCTCTTGGTGTCGCGGATGAGCCCGCCCATAACCATCGTCTGTCCCGACTGCACGCTCAGCATGGTCTGCACCGACCGGGTATTGATGGGCGGAGCCTCGCCGACCGTTGCCGTCGCGCCCGGATTGCTCACCTCGGCGGACACATCGAGGGTCACGAGGCCGCCGGCATTGATGTGCGGCGTCACGGCCAGCAGCACGCCGGTGTCGACGTATTGGGACGTGGTGGTGACCGCGTTGGCGATGCCGCCCACGATCGTTTGCTGGTTGATGGGGATCCGGTCACCGACCTTGATCGTGGCCTTCTGGTTGTCGAGCGCTGCGACATGCGGATTGGCGATGATCTTCGAGTTGCCGGAGGTCTCGAGGGCGTGGATCGCGGCCTGCACGCCGCCTGGAAAAAGCCCCGACAAGAGGTAGTTGAAGCCTGGAACCCGTGGGCCAATTCCCACGCCCGCGGCAACAGTTCCCGTCGTATCGAACACATTGCCCGGCGAGGTTCCCTTGCTGAACAGTCCACCCGCCTGGTTGGCGCCATTGCGGAAGAACCACTCGACGCCAAGCGAGAATTGCTGAGTGAGCAGCACTTCGGCGATTGTCACGTCGATAATGACCTGACGGGAAGGAACGTCGAGCTTTTTCAGCGCCGCCTCGATGATCGCGTACTCCGCCTGGGTTGCGACCACCAGGATAGTGTTGTTGTCCTTGTCTGCGACCACCTGCAGGTTGCGCACCACGCCCACCCCGTCACCCGCCGCGCCTCGCGCCGCGAGCGCCGCCGCGGTTTGCGCGGCCGTCTGCGCCGGTGGCGCCGTGGCTTGGGGCGTGTTGGGCTGCACCGGTGGTTGCGCCTGGTACTGCGGGGGCGAAACGATCTGCCCGGCGGGTGTGCCGGGTGCTACGGTCGGTTGGCTCGTGCTCGTGACCTGGGTCGATCTGCCCGTGAAGGCCTGCTGCAGCAATGGAGCAAGACGCTCCGCCCGCTGATTTTGCAGGTTGTAGACAAAAAAGCGCACGCCGCCGCCGTCGCCCCCCTGGTCGAGCCGGGCGATCCACTTCTTCGCTTCTTCGAGATAGGCAGGTTGCGGCGTAATCACGAGGAGCGCGTTCATGCGCTCGATGGGCACGATGCGAAGAATCCCGGCGAGGGGGCTTGTCTGCGCGTTTCCGAGCACCTTTTCAAGCTCCTGCACAACAGTCTTGACGTCTGCGCTTTGCAGCACGAAGATGCCCGCCGACATGCCGGCCATCCAATCGATGTCAAACATGTCGACCGCCTCGAGCAGGTGCTTCAACTCGCGTTCGGTCCCCGAAAGAATGAGCAGGTTGCGAAGATCATCCGTGCGCACGGAGGTGGCCTCCTTCACGAACGGCTCCAGGAGGCGCGCCATCTCGCGTACGCCGACGTAGCGCAGCGGCACGATCTGCACCGAGAAGCCCGCCGGCAGCGCGCGCTGGGAAGTGCCGAGCTGCGGAGTGACGTTGCCGCGCACGGCCGCGGCCTGCGGCAGGATCTTGTAGATGCCGTCTTCCTTCACCATGGTGGCGCCGTTCATGCGCAACAGCGTTTCCAGTGTGGCAGGCAGCGCTTCCCGGGCGACCCCGCCCGCGGTGCGGATCGTGACCTGGCCGCCGACGGACGGGTCGATTGTGTAGCTTTCGTTGAGGATGTCGCCGAGGATGTTGCGCACCACCTCGCGGAGGTCGGCCCCTTCGAAATTCAGCACGACGGCGCTGCCGCCGGCCTGTACCGCAGGCGCCGCGGGCAAGCCCCCTCCCGGCTGCTGGCCCTTCACCAGCACCCCGCTGCCCTTGAAGACCTTCGCCTTGTCGGCGGTGTCGGGCACGCGCGTTTCAGCCGCGGCGATCTCGATGTTCATGGTGCCGATCGGCTTTACGACCCGCGTGAGAGGGCCGGTCGGCGGCGCCGTGGCGCAGGCCGCGAGCAGCGCGGTAAGCGCCGCCGGGAGCG
>JANXZT010000420.1 GCA_025355395.1 Betaproteobacteria bacterium | reverse complement strand
TGGGGTTCAGCATGACCTTGTTGCGGCTCCTCGCCTTCGAGCCCGGTTCGGCGGCGCAGGCGGATGAACCGGCGCGTCCCGCCGGCGCGGCCACGGTGGTGAAGCGCGATCAGGCGCGCGCGGTCGCCGCGCCACCCTCGGCGCCAGAGCCTCGAGCGCCGACGGCTGATGCACAAGTCGCTGCGCCGATGCCGGCGACGCTCCCGGGCGCATCGGCTGACGAGAGCGTGCCACCCGCATCGCCCCAGCCCCGGAGCGCGCCGCCCGCCACCGCGGACGCGTTAAGTGTTGCACCGGAAATGCCGCCCGGCACGGAGCCGTCGTCGGCGGCGCTTCCGGCTGCGCCCGAAGCCTGGATCGCTTTGGTGGGTACCCTGAAGCTTTCCGGAATGGTGGGTCAACTCGCGGCGCAGACCGAATGGCGGCGTTGCGACGGGCGTGAGATCGTGCTGGCGGTGCCCGAATCGCAGCGACACCTCACCGATCGTGCGTATGCCGACAAGCTTCGCGCCGCCATCGATACCGCGACCGGCCGCAAGGTCCGCCTCGCCTTCGAATACACTGCCGCCGCCGAGGCCTCGCTGGCCGCGCAGGAACGCCGCGAGCGCGCCGAGCAGAAGGCGCGCACCGAGGCGGCCTTTCGCGACGAGCCGTTTGTGCGGGATGTGCTCGCGCGCTTCGACGCGCGGGTGAAGCCCGATTCGGTCAAGCCGTCTTCGTAGCCCTTCGCGCGCGCCGAGTCCGACAGGAGAATCCATCGATGATGAAGAATCAGCTGGCCGGACTTATGAAGCAGGCTCAGCAAATGCAGGAAAACATCAAGAAGGCACAGGAGGAGCTCGCGCTGACCGAAGTGGAAGGGCAGTCGGGCGCGGGTCTGGTGAAGGTCGCCATGACCTGTCGCCATGACGTGAAACGGGTCGCGATCGACCCATCCCTTCTCGGCGAGGACCGCGATATGCTCGAAGATCTGGTGGCCGCCGCGATCAATGACGCGGTGCGTCGAGTGGAGACCACGACCCAGCAAAAGATGGCCGGGCTCACGATGGGCATGCCGATGCCACCAGGATTCAATCTGCCGTTTTAGGCGCCTGTCAGAGTTATTTCACGTATGCATCCATTGTCTTTTTTACGAAGCAACGGATGCGCGAAAATAATTCCGACAGGCTCCTGCCGATTGCAGCCGCGTTCATCGCGCGGCTGCTGAAATGATATCCGTCGCCATGCCCGGACCCGCCGGCCCCCCCAACGCGCTCGAGGCGCTCTCGAGCCTCGACGAGCTAGCGCGGGCATTGCGATCCCTTCCGGGCGTTGGTCCCAAGGCGGCGCAACGCATGGCGCTCCACCTCTTGCAACATGACCGCGATGGCGCGCTGCGGCTCGCCCGGGCGCTGGAGCACGCCACCCGCAACGTGCACCACTGCGAGCGTTGCAATACGTTCACCGAAGATGCGGTGTGCGCGCTATGTCGATCGGGAAAACGCGATCCGGCGCTGTTGTGCGTGGTCGAAACGCCCGCCGATCTCCTCATGATCGAGCAGACCCACGCCTATTCGGGTCTCTACTTTGTGTTGATGGGGCGCCTGTCGCCGCTCGATGGCATCGGCCCCAGGGAAATCCGGCTCGATCGCCTGCTGCTGCGCGCGACCGACGGCATCGTGCGCGAGGCGGTCCTCGCGACCAATTTCACCAACGAGGGCGAAGCGACCGCGCATTACATCGGTGAGCTCCTGACGGTGCGCGGCCTCAAGGTGACCCGCCTCGCCCGAGGCGTACCCGTGGGCGGCGAGCTCGAATACGTCGACAGCGGCACGCTGGCCCAGGCGTTGCGCGAAAGACGCGCCCTCGAGAGCTAAGATCGCGCCCGCGCGGTGTACGTCTGGCCAGGGATGACGCTATGGCTCCCGAATTATCTGTACGGAGGGGGCTGATCGGGCCCTTCGGATGGGCGGCACGCATTGCGGCAAGTGCCCGGCAGAGGTAACCTGACGCTTCCGGGGAAGGAGCGAATATGCTGGTGAGCGAAATCCTGCGCATCAAGGGCAACGTTCTCTTTACGGTGGCGCCACCAAGCACCGTAATGAAGGCGGTCGCGGTGATGGCCGAGAACGACATCGGCTCGCTGGTCGTCATGGACCATGGGCGGATGGCGGGGATGCTGACCTTTGCCGAGGTGCTGCAAGCCCTGGCTGATCGCGCTGGGACTTTGGGTGAGCTCACCATCGAGGCCATCTATGAGCGCGAGCCGCTGATCGCGTCGCCCAGCCTCGATGTGATGGAGCTGCGGCGGGCGATGCTCGAACGGCATGCGCGCTACGTCCCCGTGCTCGACGGCGGCACACTCCTTGGCGTGGTGTCTTTTCACGACGTCGCCAAGGCGGTCTACGAGGAGCAGAGCTTCGAGAACCGGATGCTCAAGAGCTACATCGGGAGCTCGCCGGACGAAGGCGGCAACTGACCCTTTCGCCGCGGACAGCGTTGTCCGCCAACACGCGCTACCTAATCGCAGTCAGCCCGTCCGCAATCAGCCCGTCCGAAGTCAGCCCGTCCGAAGTCAGCCCATCGCTGCGGCCGAGCAGAAAGAGCGCGGGGCGCTTTGCAAGCGAGGGTATCGATTGTTGCCGCCACCGTGCGATTGCGGCACTGCTGATCCATTCCGTCGGTAGTGTGAGATCGACCGCAATACAGAGTTCGGTGACATTCCGGCACGTAGCCAGAATGGCATCGAGCATGGCCTGGTTGCGATAGGGCGTCTCGATGAAGAGCTGCGTGCATCCGGTGTGCGCGATCTCGTCGTCCAGCGCGCGCAGCCGCAGCACGCGTTGCGCGCTCGCAACCGGTAGATACCCGTTGAAACGAAACGACTGGCCGTTGAAACCCGACGCCATCAGCCCGAGCAGGAGCGCGGAGGCGCCCACCAGCGGGACCACGCGGATGCCCGCGCGATGCGCAGCCGCGACCAGGGCGGCGCCAGGATCGGCCACCCCGGGGCAGCCGGCGTCGGAGAGAAGTCCGACATCCTCGCCGCGGCGCAACGGCGCCAGGAGATCGGCGCACGATTGCGGTTGAAGCGGCTGCGGCAACACGATGATGCGCAGTGTTGCGACGGGCACGTCGAGGGTGAGCGAATTCAGGAATTGCCGCGCCGGCTTGGCGTTTTCGACCACGAAATGACGCAGGCGGCGGGCGACGGCTATGGTGCCAGCCGGCAGCACTGCCTCAGGTGGGACAACCCCCAGAAGGTTGGGGACTAGGTAGAGTGTCCCGCGGGTCTCTTGGCCGGTCACCGCAACACACGCACGCCGGCTGCGAGCAACATGTCCACCAGCCGGATCAACGGGAGGCCGATGAGCGCGGTCGGATCGTGGCTCTCGATGGCGCGAAACAGCGCAATGCCGAGCGTTTCGGCTTTGACCGCACCGGCGCAATCATAGGGCTGGTCCCGCGCGAGATACGCCTCTATTTCCGCGCCGCTTAACGCGCGAAACGTGCTGGTGACATCGATGCAGGCGGTCTGGCATTCGCCACTCGCCGCATCGAGGAGCGCGAGACCGGTATGAAAGACCACCGTGCGGCCGGAGAGGCGGCCCAGCATCTCCAGCGCGTGCGCATGATCGCCGGGCTTGCCGACGGCCTCGCCCTCGCAGCCCGCCACCTGATCCGAGCCGATGATGAGCGCCTGGGGGTAGTCTGCGATGACGCTGCGCGCCTTCGCCTCTGCCAGGCGCAAGGCGGTCCGGGCCGGAGGCTCACCGGTTTGCGGCGCTTCGGCCGCGCGGGGCGCAACCGCCACGAAGGGCAAGCCCAGGCGCTCCAGCAAGGCGCGCCGGTACGGGGAGGTGGATGCCAGCACCAGATCGCGGATGCCTCGCGAGCGGTGCGAAACGTGCGCTCCCAATGCGGGGTTGGCTATTGTTTTGTCTGACATTTTTGACACTCGCCGCCGACCCCGCTATTATCCAACATTTTGGTTGGGCCGCACCCGGTAACACGCGGGCGCGGACGAAGCAAAGTTTCAGGCAAGACGGGGCAAGGATGACCGGGCCAAAGGAAAGCGGACTGCAACGTCCGCACCGCTTCGATGCGTTCGGGCTCTCGGCAAGGCGCGGTGAAATCGCGGGTTCGGTCGATGCGTACGAACTCGATCGGGTCGAGGACCGGCTGGGCGACGAGGATGGCATCGTGCCGCCGATGGCAGTCGGATACCGGATCGTGGGCGGCACCGACGCGCTTGGCAGGGCAGTCCTGAAAATGGACCTTGACGGCACTGTCCCGCTGGAATGCCAGCGCTGCCTGCGCGTGTTCGAGTGGCCCGTTGCGCACCGGACGAGCTTGCTGCTGGCCCGCGATGCGCAGGAACTTGCGTACCTCGATGACCACGACGAGCGGGAAGTGCTGCTGGCCAGCGCGCCGCTCGACCCACTGGAAGTCGTCGAGGATGAACTCCTGCTGTCGCTGCCGTACGTGCCGCGTTGCGAGCGGCCGGATTGCGTTGCAGCGGACGCCCCGGGCGTTGATGAGGTCACGTCCGCACCGTCGGCGTTCGAGCACCTGAAAGCACTGAAGGGTGGCGGGAAGCCGCCGTCGAAATGAAACCGGAAGGCGCGGCGCCATGCGGCGTCTTGATCTCGCGCTAAATTGCGCAGGAGTACGAAATGGCTGTCCAGCAAAACAAGAAATCCCCGTCCAAGCGCGGCATGCATCGCGCGCATTCTCATCTACCCAATCCTGCCCTGGCGATAGAGCCCGTGAGCGGTGAGGTGCATCTGCGCCATCACATCAGCCTCTCCGGCTATTACCGCGGCAAGAAAGTCATCGCCACCAAGAGCGACGAGTAGTTTTCGCGCTGCCGCGATGACCGCACGCAGCGGTTCATGACTTGGGGTAGCCGCGTGTGCAAGGCGCTGCTCGGCCGCGCGCCACATCTTTCAACGCAGCCTCCACCGCAGCACCGGGTCGCCAACGCCAATCCATCATGCCGGTCACGATAGCGGTCGATGCGATGGGGGGTGATCATGGCCCGGCCGTCACCTTGAGAGCCTCCCTGGATTTTCTGGAGGAAACGGCGGACGCCGCGATCATCGCGGTGGGGCCGGCGCAGATGCTTGCTACGCGCCTTGCCGCCTTGCGTTCGACCGCCAAGGATCGCTTGTCCATCCATCCTGCATCCGAAGTCGTCGAGATGTCGGAGGCCCCGGCCCTGGCGCTACGCTACAAGAAGGATTCGTCGATGCGGGTGGCGGTGAATCTGGTCAAGGCGGGAACGGCCCACGCCTGCGTCTCCGCGGGCAATACCGGCGCCCTGATGGCGATATCGCGCTTTGTGCTAAAGACCTTGCCGGGCATCGACCGGCCGGCGATCGCATCGCAGCTTCCCAACAAGAAGGGCGTGACCATGGCGCTTGACCTTGGCGCCAATGTCAACTGCACACCGCAACAACTGTTGCAATTCGCGATCATGGGCACGGCATTGGTGGCTGCTGTCGATGGCATCGAGCGGCCGACCGTCGGGTTGCTCAACATCGGTGAAGAAGACATCAAAGGCAACGAGACGGTGAAGGAAACCGCCGAGTTGCTGAAGGCCTCCGGTCTCAATTATTACGGCAATGTCGAGGGCACCGACATCTACAAGGGCACTACCGACATCGTGGTGTGCGATGGATTTGTCGGCAACGTGGCATTGAAGACTTCCGAGGGCCTCGCCACGATGCTCTACGAATTTCTGAAGGAGGAATTCACGCGCAATCCGCTGACCAAGCTCGCGGCGTTGGTCGCTTATCCGGTGTTGCGCGCCTTCAAGCAGCGCATCGATCCCCGCCGCTATAACGGAGCGACGCTCATTGGCCTCAAAGGCATCGTGGTCAAGAGCCATGGCGGCGCCGACGTGCTGGCCTTTCGGTATGCCTTGCGCAAGGCCTATGCCGAAGCCGCCAATGGCGTGCTGGATCGCATTGCGCAACGCCTGGCGGCAACTCTCGCGCCGCCCTCCGCCGTGAGCGCGCCGAGCCCTTCTGCGGTGTCGCCGCTTCCCGCTGCCAATGCCAAAGCATAGCCGCATCGTTGGCACCGGCGGTTATCTGCCGGCGCAGATTCTGACCAACGCCGATCTCGCGCAACGTCTCGACACGACCGACGAGTGGATCCGCGCGCGTACCGGCATCCGGCAACGGCACGTGGCGGCCGCCGGGGAACAAACGAGCGACCTCGCACTGCACGCTGCGCGCAAGGCGCTGGACGTCGCCGGCATGGCGGCTGCCGATGTCGATCTCGTCATTGTTGCGACCACCACGCCCGACATGGTATTTCCGTCGACCGCGTGCATCCTGCAGGCGAAGCTCGGTGCCCACGGCGGTCCGGCGTTCGATGTGCAGGCAGTGTGCAGCGGTTTCGTTTATGCGCTTTCGATTGCCGATCGCATGGTGGCGTCCGGCGCAGTGCGCAACGCGTTGTTGGTGGGGGCCGAGATTTATTCGCGCATCCTGGACTGGAGCGACCGCGGCACATGCGTGCTGTTCGGCGACGGCGCCGGCGCGGTGGTCCTCGCGCCATCCTCGACCCCGGGTATTCTTTCATGTCATCTGCACGCCGATGGCGCCTATCGCGAGATGCTCTGCGTTCCCGGCTTTGTGGCCAATGGCGCAGTGAGCGGGCGACCGTTGCTGCGGATGGATGGGCAGGCGGTGTTCAAGTTCGCGGTGCGTGTGCTGGCAGAAGTCGCGCACGAAGCGCTCACGGCCAATGGCATGACGGCCGATGCCATCGATTGGCTGGTACCGCACCAGGCCAACGAACGCATCATCGAGGCAACGGCACGCAAGCTGTCGGTGCCGATGAGCAAGGTGATCTCCACCGTCGCTCGCCATGCCAACACTTCCGCTGCATCGATTCCCCTTGCCCTGGACGTCGCCGCGCGCGACGGACGCATCACCGCCCATCAGCGGGTGATGCTGCTCGGGGTCGGAGGGGGGTTCACGTGGGGCTCGGTGCTCCTTCACTGGTAGGACGAACCCACTATGAGACTCGCGTTCGTATTTCCCGGACAAGGCTCCCAGGCGATAGGCATGATGTCGGGGTTCGCCGGCCATCCTTCCGTGCGCGCGACGTTCGATGAAGCATCGCGCGTGCTCGAGCAGGATTTGTGGCAACTGGTGGCAGAAGGCCCGGAAGCCGACCTCAACCAGACCGTCAATACGCAGCCTGTCATGCTCACCGCCGGCGTCGCCATCTGGCGGGCGTGGCGCGACGCGGCCGGTGTATTGCCTGCCATCGTGGCCGGTCATAGCCTGGGTGAATACTCGGCGCTCGTGGCCGCCGGAGCGTTGTCCTTTCCGGACGCGCTGCCGCTGGTGCGCTTTCGCGCCCAGGCCATGCAGGAGGCCGTGCCCGCCGGGGTCGGCGCGATGGCGGCGATTATCGGGCTTGACGATGCGGGTACGGCTGCGGCTTGCGCCGAAGCGATGGCCCAGTTGGATGGACAAGTGGTCGAGCCGGTGAACTACAACGCCCCAGGTCAACTGGTGATTGCCGGTCACCGTGAAGCCGTCCTGCGCGCGGCGACGGCGGCCAAGGCCCGCGGCGCTAAACGCACGGTGATGCTTCCGGTGTCGGCACCGTTTCATAGCGCCTTGCTCAAACCCGCAGCGCAACGCCTCGCGGCGCGCCTTGAAACGATCGACGTGACCACGCCGCAGATTCCGGTGCTGCACAATGTCGATGTCGCCACGCATCACTCGCCTCAGTCGATTCGCGAAGCCCTCGCCCAGCAGGCGGCCAGCCCGGTGCGCTGGACCGAAACGATCCGCGCGATGGAAGCGCACGGAGTTACGCACATCGTGGAATGCGGACCGGGCAAGGTACTGACCGGGCTGACCAAGCGCATTGCGCCGGAAATTACGGGCTTTGCGCTCAACGATGGGGAAGCCATTCGCAATGTAGTGGCAGTGGTAAGCGTCACTGCAATGGCAGCGGCGTCGTGATAATGATTGCGCTCGATGGGCAAGTGGCACTGGTCACCGGTGCTACCCGTGGCATCGGGCGCGCCATCGCGGCCAAGCTCGCGGAAGCCGGTGCCACCGTCATCGGCACGGCCACGACGGCCGAGGGCGCGGCCGCGATCAGCGAAGCACTGGCCGGCAATGGCGGCCGTGGCATCATGCTCGACGTGACCGACGGTGCCGCAGTGGATCGCGCGCTCACCGACATCGAAGCGCAACACGGTACACCAGGCATCCTGGTCAATAACGCCGGCATCACCCGCGACAACCTCCTGTTGCGCATGAAGGAAGAGGAGTGGGACGCGGTGATGGCCACCAACGTGAAGCCCGCCTACCGGCTTGCCAAGGCGGTGCTGCGCGGCATGATGAAGTCGCGTTACGGCAGAATCATCCAGATCGGATCAGTCGTGGGCACGAGCGGCAATCCCGGCCAGGCGAACTACGCTGCGTCGAAGGCGGCGCTCATCGGCTTCACCAAGTCCTTGGCACAGGAGGTCGGCAGCCGCAATATCACGGTCAATTGCGTCGCACCGGGGTTCATCGATACCGACATGACACGCAGCCTGCCGGATGCGCAGCGCGAGCGATTACTGGAGCGCATTCCGCTCGGCCGCCTGGGCCAACCCGAGGAAATCGCCTACGCGGTGGTGTTTCTGGCCTCGCGTGAAGCGGGCTACATCACCGGCGCCACATTGCATATCAACGGCGGCATGTACATGAGCTGACTCGCTCCGGAAATGGCAGTCTCGCGACGGGTGGGGGCGGCCGTGGCGTTCTGGTAAAATCGCCCGGTTTGGATCAAGACAATGTCCCGGGATCGGGAGGAGACGCATGGAAAATATCGAACAACGGGTCAAGAAAATCGTTGCTGAGCAACTCGGCGTGAACGAGGCCGAAATCAAGAACGAGTCGTCGTTTGTGGATGATCTGGGCGCCGACTCGCTCGATACGGTGGAGCTGGTAATGGCCCTTGAGGAAGAGTTCGAAACAGAAATCCCGGACGAGGAAGCCGAAAAGATCACCACGGTCCAGCAAGCTGTCGATTACATCAGCTCGCACATAAAGAAGTAATGCCTCGAAAGGCGCGGGCGAAATGCTGGCCCGCTACGCGCCGGAATGCGGCATCCGCTGCATTGCGCAAGGCGCGGTAGGCGTCGGCCGCGGGGTCTCACCTAAGGCCCACTTTCCCAGCCTGACATCGCCATGAGCCGTCGCCGCATCGTTGTCACCGGATTAGGGATCGTATCTCCCGTGGGCGTGGGCGTTGCCCCGGCCTGGGAGTCGATTGTCGCCGCCCGTTCGGGCATTGCCCGGATCACGCGCTTCGATGCATCCGGCTTCCCGTCGCAGATCGCGGGCGAGGTCAAGAATTTCGATGTCGGCCAATATCTTTCTGCCAAGGAAGCTCGCCGCTACGACACGTTCGTACATTACGGTCTGGTGGCCACAATGGAGGCGGTGCAGGACGCGGGGCTTGCCGACTACAGCGGTGACAAGGAGCGCATCGGTGTTTGCATCGGTTCCGGTATTGGCGGCCTGCCGCTGATCGAGGCCACCCAGAAAGCGTTTCTGGAAGGCGGCCCGCGCAAGATTTCGCCGTTCTTCGTGCCCGGCTCGATTGTCAACATGACCGCGGGCCTCGTTTCCATTCAGTACGGTTATCAGGGCCCGAATCTCGCAACGGCGACCGCCTGCTCCACCGCCAATCACAGCATCGGCGAAGCGTCGCGGCTGATCGAATATGGCGACGCCGACATCATGGTCGCCGGCGGATCGGAAGCCACCGTGAGTCCGCTCGGCGTGGGCGGATTTTGCGCCGCGCGTGCATTGTCATCGCGCAATGACGACCCCGCCACCGCCAGCCGGCCGTGGGATGTCGACCGCGACGGCTTCGTGCTGGGGG
>JANXZT010000350.1 GCA_025355395.1 Betaproteobacteria bacterium | reverse complement strand
GGAAATGATCGCGCCGGCATGGCCCATGCGTTTGCCCGGCGGGGCGGTGACGCCCGCGATGAACCCCACCACCGGTTTTTTCATGTGGGCTTTGACCCATTCTGCAGCGGTCTCCTCGTCGGTGCCGCCGATCTCGCCGATCATCACTACGGCGTCGGTGTCGGGGTCATCATTGAAAAGCCGGAGGATGTCGAGATGCTTCAATCCGTTGACGGGGTCGCCGCCGATGCCCACCGCGGTTGATTGCCCAAGTCCGAGCTCGGTCAGTTGCCCCACCGCTTCATAGGTCAGCGTACCGGAGCGCGACACCACGCCGATGCGGCCCTGGCGATGAATGTGTCCCGGCATGATGCCGATCTTGATCTCGTCGGGCGTGATCACGCCGGGGCAATTGGGGCCGAGCAGCAGCGTCTTGCAATCGCGCATGCGGTAGCGCGTGGCGATCATGTCGCGCACCGGGATACCCTCGGTGATGCATACAACGAGATCCAGTCCGGCGTCGACGGCCTCGTCGATGGCAGCGGCCGCACCCGGCGGAGGAACATAAATGACGCTCACCGTGGCGCCGGTCGCCTCCTTCGCTTCGCGCACCGTCGCGTAGATCGGGATGCCTTCGAAATCCTCGCCGGCCTTTTTAGGATTGACTCCCGCGACGAACGCGGCACGGCCATTCGCATAATCGCGACACATGCGAGTGTGGAATTGACCGGTCTTGCCGGTGATTCCCTGCGTGATGACCTTGGTGTTCTTGTCGACCAGAATGCTCATCGGCTTTCTCGCTGTTTCCACTGTCACTCCCGCGACCGCGGGAAATGGTGTTCGTTCGTCCCAGGCCTATCCGCACGTACGTCTGCCGATCGTCATTTCTTGCGAAAGCCGGCAGCCATGTCTTCTACGTTGCCGCACATCCGCACATCTTGCCACCCATACGGTGGTTCTCGTGAACCGTGAATCTCCAAAAATGGTTTCCTGCTTTCGCAGGCATGACGGTGACGAAGTGTCAAGTGAACCGTGCCACAGTCATCACTTCGAACACGGGAATCCACTTTTTCCGCCTTACGCATGTCACTACATTCGCTACCTGCCATCGTCATTCCCGCGAACGCGGGAATCCATTTTTACCGCCTTGCGCATGTCACCGCATTCGCCACCTGCCGCCGTCATTCCCGCGAACGCGGGAATCCACTTTTTCCGCCTTACGCATGTCACCACATTCGCTACTTGCCATCGTCATTCCCGCAAACGCGGGAATCCATTTTTCCGCCTTGCGCATGTCACTACATTCGCTACTTGCCACCGTCATTCCCGCAAACGCGGGAATCCATTTTTACCCCACAACATCTTCAAACAAGTCGCGCCAATGGCAATTCGTCGATTCGATCAATTTGATCTTCCAAAGCCGCTTCCATCGTTTGAGTTGCTTTTCCCGGAGGATTGCGGTTTCTGCGGTGTCATGCAATTCGTACCACACCAGCTTATCGAGGCCATATCTGCTGGAAAACCCTTCGACCAGCTTTGCTTTATGCTGCGCGACCCGCTGGACGAGGTTCGAAGTCACGCCGGTATACAGCGTACCGCGCGGCGCACTTGCAAGCATGTATACACAGAACTGCCTCTGCATAAAAATGGATTCCCGCGTTCGCGGGAATGACGATGGTGGGATGTCTCATTCTGCGTCGCGGGCATACGACGAGCGTATCTGCCAATCGGCTAGCTGGAGTGCCACATCCGCGCCAGCATGTATACACAGAACTGCTTCTCCATGAAAATAGATTCCCGCGAACCCGGGAATGACGACGGCGGGATGTCTCATTCTGCGTCGCGGGCATACGAAGAGCGTATCCGCCAATCGGCTAGCTGGAGTGCCATATCCGCTCGTCATTCCCGCGACCGCGGGAATCCATTTTGTCATTTTCCGCACACCTCCGCAGCAGCATTCGCCGAAGGCGCAAATGCATGACGATGCATGCGCTATGTCCCTTTCGCGGCCGCCACTACTTTTTCCGCCGCCTCGGCCATGTTGTTCGCACTGATGATCGGCAGCCCGGAATCGGCAAGAATCTTGCGGCCGAGATCTTCGTTGGTGCCCTTCATCCGCACCACCAGCGGCACCGACAGCCCCACCGCCTTCGAGGCGGCAATCACTCCTTCGGCGATGGTGTCGCATTTCATGATCCCGCCGAAGATGTTGACCAGGATGGCCTTGAGGCCCGGATTCTTCAGCATGATCTTGAAGGCTTCGGTGACCTTCTCGGCCGTAGCGCCACCGCCAACATCGAGGAAGTTCGCGGGCTCGCCGCCATAGAGCTTGATCGTGTCCATCGTCGCCATCGCAAGGCCCGCGCCATTGACGAGACAGCCGATGTTGCCATCGAGCGAGATGTACGAGAGGTCGTACTTCGAGGCCTCGATCTCCGCCGGATCTTCCTCGTCCAGGTCACGCATCTCGACGATGTCGGGGTGACGGAAAAGCGCGTTGGAATCGAAATTGAGCTTGGCATCGAGCGCGACAATCCGCCCGTCGCCGGTCACGATCAGGGGATTGATCTCGGCGAGGGATGCATCGGCTTCGACAAAGGCCCGATAGAGACCCTGCAGCATCTGCCGCGCCTGCGGCAGGCTGGCGTCGGGAATGCCGATCTTGCGCGCGACCTCGTCGACTTCAGCAGTGCTCAACCCCGTCGCGGGGTCGATGAATACCTTGTGGATCTTCTCGGGCGTCTTGGCGGCAACTTCCTCGATGTCCATCCCGCCTTCGGAGCTCGCCATCAGCACCACGCGCTGTGTCGCGCGATCCACCACCATGCCGATGTAGAGCTCCTTGCGAATGTCCGCCCCGTCTTCGATCAGCAGCCGGCGCACCTTCTGGCCGGCGGGGCTGGTCTGGTGCGTAACGAGTTGCATGCCGAGAATCTGGCTCGAAAGATCGCGCACCTCGTCGATCGAGCGGGCGAGTTTCACCCCCCCACCCTTGCCCCGTCCCCCCGCATGGATCTGGGCCTTGACCACCCACACCGGACCGCCGAGCGCCTGCGCCGCCTTCACCGCTTCGTCGACGTTGAACGCCGGGATACCGCGAGGCGTAGCCATGCCGTAGCGCCGAAATATTTCCTTGCCCTGGTATTCATGGATTTTCAAGAGCGGCTCCTGATGAGAATGGGAAAAGCAGGGTCAGAGACGACTTTCCTGTGATTGGCGCTTCATTCCGCGTGTTCGCTGGGAAAGTCGCTTCATTCCGCGTGTTCGCTGGGAAAGTCGTCTCTGACCCTACTTTCGGTGGTTACAATGCCGCTCGACCGCCATAACCTTGGATTTTAAGCTGCCGCGCGGGCGAGCCGCAACCGCGTGTGCCATCGTGATCGAATATCGCCGCCATGTCCTTCATCCTCGCGCTCGACCAGGGAACCACCAGCTCGCGCGCCCTGGTCTTCGATCACCAGGGCCGGGTGCACGCGGTGGCGCAGCAGGAATTCGCCCAACATTTTCCACAACCCGGTTGGGTCGAGCACGATCCGATGGAGATCTGGGCGACGCAATCGGGCGTGCTGCACGAGGCGATGGCCAAGGCGCGCATCGGCGCGGCCGACATCGCGGCGATCGGCATCGCCAATCAGCGGGAGACAACGGTGCTGTGGGACCGCGTCACCGGCAAGCCGCTGGCCAACGCCATCGTGTGGCAGGATCGCCGCACCGCGCCCTTGTGCGATGCGCTGCGCGCCGCGGGCCACGCCGCGAACATCGCCGCCAAGACGGGCCTGGTCATCGATGCCTATTTTTCCGGCACCAAGTTGAAGTGGCTTCTCGACACCGTGCCCGGCGCCCGATTGCGCGCCGCGCGTGGTGAACTCGCCTTCGGGACGATCGATACCTGGCTCGTCTGGAACATGACCGGCGGCACGCGGCACGTGACCGACCCGTCGAACGCGAGCCGCACCATGCTCTACGACATCCGTGCGGGGGCTTGGGACGATGATCTTCTCGCTCTCCTCGATATTCCGCGCAGCGTGCTGCCGCAGGTCACACCCTCGTCCGGTGTATGCGGTGAAATGGTGCTCGATGCGAGCCGCGTACCGATCGCCGGGATGGCAGGAGATCAGCAGGCGGCGCTTTTCGGCCAGGCGTGTCACTCGCCCGGGCTCGCCAAGAATACCTACGGCACGGGCTGTTTCCTGCTGCTCAATACCGGGGACCGCGCGGTGACCTCGCACAACAAATTGCTGACTACGGTGGCATGGCAACGCGCCGGTCGCACCGACTACGCACTCGAAGGCAGCGTCTTCATCGCGGGCGCGGTGGTGCAGTGGCTGCGCGATGGCTTGCAACTCATACGTACCGCGCCGGAAGTCGAGGCGCTGGCCGCAAGCGTGCAGGACAATGGCGGCGTCTATCTGGTGCCGGCGTTCGCCGGACTCGGTGCGCCGCATTGGGACGCCTATGCCCGCGGTGCCATTTTTGGCCTCACCCGAGGTGCGAGCGCCGGACATATCGCGCGAGCGGCGTTGGAATCGATCGCGTTCCAGACGGCCGAGGTGCTCGCGGCCATGCAAAAGGATGCGGGCATGACGTTGAAAGAGTTGCGCGTCGACGGTGGCGCGGCGGCCAATAATCTCCTGATGCAATTTCAGGCGGACCTGCTGGGCGTCCCCGTAGTGCGCCCCAAGGTGCTCGAGACGACGGCGCTGGGTGCGGGATATCTTGCGGGTCTTGCCGTCGGCTACTGGAAGGATGCGAGCGACGTCGCCGCCAACTGGCACGTCGATCGGCGCTTCGAGCCGGCGATGTCGCGCGAGCACGCGGCGGAGCTCCAGGGACGCTGGAGCAAGGCCGTCGAGCGCACCAAGGGTTGGGCATGAGTGATCAACGACTCTGGGCCCCCGCCGCAGCCTGCCCTCGAGTGCTTGAGTCGGGGGCGGGGACGACGATATCCAGATTTCCTGCGTCGCGTATTTTCGCGATCCTCGGTAAGGATGCAAATGACGCTTTCCGCTAACCGCGCCGATTGGCGCACCCCGACGGTCGTGCTGATCTGCGGCGGCCTCATCCTGACGCTCTCACTGGGCATCCGCCACGGGTTCGGACTGTTCCTGCAGCCGATGAGCGCGGATCTCCATTGGGGACGCGAAACCTTTGCTCTCGCACTGGCGGTACAGAATTTGATGTGGGGTGTGACGCTGCCTTTTGCCGGCATGCTCGCCGACAAGTACGGCGCGCACCGCATGGTGCTGGGCGGAACGGCGCTGTATGCGCTCGGCCTGGTGCTGATGGCGCACGCGGGCACGCCGCTCATGATGGTGCTGACCGGCGGCGTGTTGATCGGCGCCGGACTTTCCGGCGTCACCTTCAGCGTGGTGCAGGGCGTGCTCGGGCGAACATTCCCGCCGGAAAAGCGCAGCATGGCGCTCGGCATTTCCGCGGCGGCAGGCTCCTTCGGGCAGTTCGCGCTCCTGCCTTTGACCCAGACCATGCTGTCGCACCTCGGCTGGTACGGCGCCTTGTTGTTCCTTGCGGCGATCGCGCTGCTGATGGCGCCGCTCGCCGCCGCGCTGGTGGAGCGCCGCGAATCACACGCTCATATGCACAAGCAGTCGGCGGGCGAAGCGGTGCGCGAAGCGCTCGGCCACCGCGGTTACGTGCTGCTCACCATCGGCTTTTTTGTGTGCGGGTTTCAGGTCGTATTTATCGGCGTGCATCTGCCGGCCTATCTCTCCGATCATGGATTCGCCACCCATGTGAGCGTCACGGCATTGGCGCTGATCGGGCTTTTCAACATCGCCGGCACCTTTTCGGCGGGTTGGCTCGGCAGCCGCATGCCGAAGCGATACATCCTGTCGGCGATCTATTTCGCGCGCACGGCAGTGATCCTGCTTTTCATCCTGCTGCCCCTCACCGCGACCACGGTGTACGCGTTCTCGATCGCGCTGGGATTATTGTGGTTGTCCACGGTGCCGCCGACCAACGGCATCGTCGCGCAGGTGTTCGGCGTGAGGTACATGGCGATGCTCTCCGGCATCACGTTCTTCAGCCACCAGATGGGCAGCTTCCTCGGTGCGTGGCTTGGCGGCAAGCTCTACGATACGACGGGAAGCTACGACGTTGTGTGGTGGCTGTCGATCGGGCTGGGTGTGGTGGCCGGATTGCTGAACCTTCCGGTGGACGAGCGCGCGATTGTGCGCCCGCTCGCCGCGCGTCCCGCTTGATGAGGATGACGCTGCCTTTCGTCACCCTTCGTTTCGTCATTCCCGCCACCATTCCGTCACCCGTCGCTTCGTCATTCCCACCACCATTTCGTCACCCATCGCTTCGTCATTCCCGCGCACGCGGGAATCCATTTTTACAATTCGACTAGGCCGGCTCAAAGTCAAAATGGGTCCCTGCGTTCGCAGGGATGACGGTGGGGCGTCGCCACTGTCGCAGGGATGACGGTGGGGCGTCGCCACTGGAGATATTGTCAAATGTTGTGTACGGCGCTCTGATCAGGCGGCGATTTTCTGACGGTCTTTCTTCG
>JANXZT010000333.1 GCA_025355395.1 Betaproteobacteria bacterium | reverse complement strand
TTTGACGCCGGCGCGAACCGCTGTCGGGACACCGGGGATCATTGGCACGAACCAGTGGGGCAATGGCTCGGCAAAGATCACCATGAGTGACCGGTTGTGGCCAGTTGGAGACGTTCGCATTTTCCGCGAGACGAAAGCCGTGGTCCGACGCTGCCTGTTAGGTCGAGCCTGAAGTTTCACATGTCAGCGCAGCGCCGTGACGCCCCTGACGGTTTGACCTACACTCCGGACCACCGCGGCAAAATCCCCCGAACCGCGGCGTGCTTGATACCCCCGCCCATCCCGACAGGAGAATCCCGAATGGCACTGATTGACCGCGTGAAAAATATTCTGATGAGCCCACGCACGGAGTGGCCGAAGATTGCGGAAGAGCCTGCCACCATCGGGTCGCTCTATACCGGCTACATTCTCATTCTCGCGGCGATCGGGCCGCTGGCGATAGCGATCCGGCTGCACGCGCTGGGGATCGGCGTGGCGATCGTCTCCTACCTGATTGCACTCGCGATCACGTACGTCCTTGCCCTGATCGTCGACGCGCTGGCACCCACTTTTGGCGGGCAGAAAAATTTTCTCCAGTCGCTCAAGCTGGTCGCCTATTCCTATACGGCGGCGTGGGTGGCGGGAATCTTTCACCTGCTGCCATGGATAGGGGGAGTACTGGCGCTGGTCGCCGCGATCTACTCGTTCTACACGTTCTATCTCGGCGCACCGATCATGATGAAGGCCACCGCGGAAAAGGCCGCCGGGTTCACCATTGTCGTCGTGATCTGCGGCCTCGTGCTCGGCGTGCTGGTGTCAGGCCTTTTGATGTCGGCGCTGTTCGGCGGGGCCATGATGACCGGCATGGGCATGATGGGCCGCTGAGGCGGTAACGAAACGGCGCGCCCGGGCGTCGATTGCGGTGCTACTGCACCAGACGGCGCGCGAGCTCCCGAGCGCTAGGAAACCGTCGGGTCCGCGTACGATGTCGGCATCACCGGATGCGCCCATCCGTAGAGCCGATCGCGGCGGGTTTGCGGGCGCTGGTGCAGATAGCGCTCCAGTTCGGTCAAGCCGCGCCGATACACGTCGCGCTTGAAATCGATCACACCATCGAGCGGAATCCAATAATCGTGCCAGCGCCAGGCATCGAACTCAGGGCGCTCGTTTCCGCGAAGCTTCACGTCCGTATCACGGCCGACCAGACGCAGCAGGAACCAAATCTGCTTCTGCCCGCGGTAGCTTCCTCGCCACTCGCGCTTCACCCAGTGTTGCGGCACCTCGTAACGCAGCCAGTCTCGCGTGCGGCCCAGTATCTTCACGTGGTGTGGCAATAACCCGACTTCCTCGTTCAGCTCGCGTAACATCGCCTGTTCGGGTGCTTCGCCAGGATTGATGCCGCCCTGCGGGAATTGCCACGAGTGTTCTTTGATCCGTTTACCCCAAAAGACCTGGTTTTTCGCGTTCGCAACGACAATGGCAACGTTCGGGCGATAACCGTCGCGATCCAGCATCGAGGTCACCCTAAACGTGTAGTTGCACCGATTGTTCCACAATTCGCGGCGCCTGCAAAGACGCCCTCGGGACACCGGGCGTCGGACCGCATCGGGCCGACCGATGTACAGGTGGATTATCGGCACGCGCCTCGCGGGTCAGCAGGGGGTTTGGGTCTCCGCTCGCCAATGTCGGGCCGGGCGCGTAGGTCTCCGGCCTCCAGCGGCCGGGAGTGCCGGTGGGCGGGATTTGCGCGCCGGATCGCTCATGCGCCCACCGTGCGCGGGGACAGCGCGGCGTGTTCGGGAATTGGCGGGCTTCTCGAATTGCGCTCAATATTGTGGGTTGATGCCCCTCGCGAGCCGGCTGTCGATCATTCGCTGCGCCTCCATTCTTGCGTTGCTCACAGCGTCGGGGGACATCAAAGCCATCGCGGCGTCGCGCGCATCTGCCGCGCCCACCATGCCTTGCGCTGACGCCAGGCTCAGCCAGGCAAATCCTCGCACGACGTCCGCAGGTCCACCCTTGCCGGCGACATACATTCGGCCAACTTCGAACTGTGCGCGCGGGTCTCCGGCCTCGGCGGCGAGTCGCAGCCAGGTAAGCGCCCGTTGATCATCGGCCGATGCGCCAACACCATCACGTAGCGCGACGCCCAGATCGTATTGCGCATTGGCGTATCCTTGCTGCGCCGACCGCTCCAGCCATGCGACGCCTTCCGTTGCATTCTTCTGCACCCCATCGCCGTTGAGGTGCCGCAACGCCACGCGATAATCCTTGCTGCCATCGGCCGCGCGCGCCAGCTCGAGCTTTTCGCCTACGTCGACCCCTGTTTCGAATCGGTTGTCAGCGGATGAAACGAACCACACGCCAACGGCCGCGGTGAAGCAAACGAGTGATGCCCCAAAGATTGGCCAAACCCACGCCGAGCCCGCCCGAAATTGACAGTGACATTTTCGGCAGTGATAACGTGACCGCAACACCTGACGCCCTGAACGGGCGCCGCGGTGGCCCAGCGAGCGTCGCACGCGATGGCTCCCGCACTTGGGGCAAGCACGCATCATTCAGTCCGAAGTGGGCAAATTCTTACTCATGCTGGTCATGATGTCCTTCAACCCCCGCATCACGATGCATCAACAATCACGCGTGAGCGCCAATTGTTGGGTCCCTGCGTCGCACCGACTGTTCCGGGTCAGCGGCGTCATCGCCCTCTTCATCTTTGGTGCGCTGGCCGCGAACGTCGCCACGAGCGATCCGCGGCTGACCGCGATGGATCTGGCGGCGGACCGTTGGGTGCACCCATGGCTCTCGCCCGCCACCACCGCCGGCGCAATGGCGGGTCCCACTTGGCTGCTCCTTTGCGTGACCGTTGCCGATCGTCGGCTTCCCGGGTGGGCGTCATCAAGGTCGCTTACGTGAACGTTCCGCGTGTCAGCGTGATCGTCAATGCCCATGCCGGCAAACCATCGATGACCGATATCGCTTCGCGCCTCACCGCAGCGTTTGCGGCCAGTGGAATCGCCGCAGAGGTGCTGGTGGCGCGGACGGGATCCGAAGTGGCGACGCATGCGGCGCAAGCGGTTGTCGGCAAGCCGGCGCTCATCGTCGCGGGCGGCGGCGACGGCACCCTCAGCACAGTCGCGGCAAACATCGTCGGAACCCCTACCGCGCTGGGAATTCTGCCATTGGGCACCCTGAATCACTTCGCAAAGGATCTCGGCATTCCGCTCGAGGTCGATGCGGCGGTAGCGGTGATTGCCGCCGGAAACACCACCGTTGTTGACGTCGGTACCGTCAATGACCGGATCTTCCTGAACAATTCGAGCCTTGGACTTTACCCGCGTCTCGTCCGCGTGCGCGAGCGTCAAGAGCAGTCGCTGGGGCACGGCAAGTGGCCGGCATTTGCGTGGGCCGTATTTTTCGTGCTGCGCCGCTTTTCGTTCGTGTCGGTCGAGCTCGACGTGGATGCGATGCGCGAGGTTCGCCGCACGCCGGTGGTGTTCATCGGCAACAACCATTACGCAGTGGAAGGGCTTCATATCGGCACCCGTGAGCGCCTCGATCGCGGGGAGCTTAGCTTGTACATTCCGAAGACGCTGACCCGATGGGGATTGCTGCGCATGGGCCTGCGCGCGCTCCTGGGCGGCCTGCCACCCGGCATCGACCTCGAGGCGACAATGGCGAAAGCGATTTGCATCCGCTCGCGACGCACGTCGGTGCATGTGGCAATCGATGGCGAAGTGCAAACGATGCATATGCCCCTTCGTTACGCCATCCGCCCCGGTGCGCTGACGGTGGTCGTGCCCCGAAGCAGCGTCACGACCAAGGCATTTTGAACGTGCGCACGATCATTCATATCTCGGATCTCCACTTCGGACGCGCGGATAACGCCGTGCTCGAGCCCCTGATCGGGGCGATCGATCATCTGCGCCCCGACCTCATCGCCGTGTCGGGCGACCTGACGCAGCGCGCGCGTCCCGAGCAATTCCGTTGCGCCAGGCAATTCCTCGATCGCCTTGCGTATCCGCGCATCGTGGTTCCGGGCAATCACGATTTGCCGCTGTACAACGTCCTCGCCCGCTTTTCATCGCCGCTGCGCCACTATGAGCGCTACATTACGACGGACCTCGAGCCGTTCTATCGCGACGACGAGATCGCGGTGCTCGGGATCAACACCGCGCGATCGCTCACCCTCAAGGGCGGACGCATCAACGCTGGTCAGGTGGCAGGGGCGCGCGCGCGCTTTGGCGACGTGCCCGCCGATGTGTTGAAGATCGTGGTGACCCATCATCCTTTCGATGTGCCTGCAAAAACGCATGAGCGAGAGCTTGTGGGAAGGGCCGGGATGGCCATGGAGGCGCTCGCTGAATGCGGGGTCGATATGCTGCTGTCGGGACATCTGCACGCGGGCCGGGTCGCGACGACTGACGCGCGATTCGCCATCGACGGCCACGCCGCGCTTGTCATTCAGGCGGGCACCGCTACGTCTACCCGGACTCGAAACGAATTCAACGCGTTCAATGTCGTGCGCACAGGCCCCGACACCGCCATGATCGAGCAGCACCTCTGGAACCCGGGAACCCGTCGGTACGAGCCCGCCGAATTCGAGCGGTTCCGGTCCAATGACGGGCGGTGGGTGCGCCTCTAGCGTCGTTTGGGCAGTGTGGTCATGGATCGCCAGCGCTATCGCCTTTGCAGCGCGCTAATTGCTTGTAGATCGCGCCTTATCGATCACCTGCTCGGCAATGACCGCGGCACGATTGACGCGCTCGCCTTCCTGCTCCACGAGCTTCAACACTCTTCCAAGCTCCGACGCCAACGCGGCGGCGAGCTTTACCTGCCGATGCAACCGCTCCCCCGTCACGCCGGCGGCGATGAGCTGCCGGGCGTCTTCGGTGGTGTCCGTCAGCAAACGCGCCAAGCGATTTACCGCCCCCTGATTGACCGGATTCATTGATACCTGCCCTCGAGCCTGCATGGCGAATTGCCGGGTTTGACTAGGCACCGCCACCGCAAGCCGGCAAGTCGGCACTCGAGAGCGGCGGACGCGCGCAACGCGATCGCCACTCGATTGCAGCCAACGCAAAGCGCGTGCCACGCATGTAACCTGTTGACTCGACTATCCGTTCGCCTACCGCCGGCCGGTCGATGTCAACTTCGTCGACAGTATGCGAAGGCCCGGTGCTGCATCGCTCGCACCGCGAAAAAAAGCCCGGGGTTGTCGCCCCCGGGCCGTGATTGCGTTCGACCGCGCCTTATCGCTTGGCAGCCTTCAGTGCATCATCGTCATTGGGCGAGCCCTTCAGCGGCGCGCGCAGGTACGGAAACTCGTTCGCAAAGAACATATCCGAGATATAAGCACCGTCGGTGTAATGCAACGCGCCGGCCGGCGCATCGCTGGGCTTGCAGCCGCCGATGTTCAGCGTGCACAGGACACCCATCGCCACCCGAAGCTCGATGTCGACGACATCATCGCCCGGCCGACGGCCATTCGGAAATCCGGCGTTGTCACCACCGAGCACTCCCAAGCGATTCTGCGAGCCTTTCGGCAACGGGGGAATGGCGGTGTTCAGCCGCAGCATTTCCGCGGTGGCCCCATTGGCGGGCTGGTTCAACCCCGCGACACCCGTAAGAAATGCTGCCACCAGATCCGTCCGGGGAAAGTTCGTGGGCGCCTTGACGCCCGCGGCTCCGAACAGCTTTTCAAGGAGCGCCGGCAATGTCGGATTGGTCACGTAGTCCGCAAACTGGGCGTCGTTTTTCGGTTCGCTGCCGTTGAACTTGTCCTTGTCCTTGAGCCCGATGACGACCTCGTTGACCAGCGGCATGCCCAAACGCGAGACCTGAATCAAATCGCCGCTGCCTGACGCGGTGGTTGCGAGCCCCGGCGGCGGCGTGCTGGAAAGCGTGCGTACCGCCGGAACGCTAGACGTCGTCCAGGCCCCGATGATGGTGCCCTTGCTTTCGGTCAGACAGGAGATCGGGACTTCCATGATTAGCGAGGTCACGTTTTTCATCGCCAGATTGTCTGCTGCCGCAAATTCCGCCAACGGGTTGAGCTCCGTGGCTGGAAACTTGATGTTGACCAGGTCACCGATCTCGCCGATGTTGACAACGAATGGGTCCTTGCGCTGGCCGACAAATACCCGGCCCGGTGTGGCACAGCCGGGAATGGACGTGTCGTAGATGTGCTTGTTGGCGTACGAGATGTAATCCTTGATCGTCTTCTGGCCGATGTAGTCGACCGGCTTGTCGAACGACGTGCCGCCCTGGGTAAGGTTACCGATCGCTTGGGCCGAGGCGCCGCGGCTCGCGCCCCGAATGATCCCGATGGTGTACTTCTCATGACGGTTCAAGGCCGGCGAGTTCGGCACATTGACGTCTGCCGAGCCGTTCTGGATCAACGGAATCGAGACCTGCTTGTCGCCCACCGGCAGCTTGTTGTCGTCGAGCGAGTTCTGGAACCGAAACTGGAAGGTAATGTTTTCGACCGCGCCGCCGTCGTTGACGATGTGGATCTCGTAGGCGGCACTCGGGTCGAGCGGGTAGAAAATGGGAGCGCCCGGCGGGTCCTGGAACGGAATGTAATCGGCGACGAGTGTGACGTACTGGTCACGTCCGGGTTGATAGCTGCGGAACATGTAAAGGTCGGTACCGTCGACCTG
>JANXZT010000293.1 GCA_025355395.1 Betaproteobacteria bacterium | reverse complement strand
CTGTCGCGCGGCATGCAGTCGTTCGAGATCTCACTCGCGCGGCGGATCAACCGCGTGTGCGGGCGGCGCGGCAAGCTGTTCGCGCATCGCTATCATGCGACGCCGATCCGCTCGCCTCGCCAGGCCCGCAACGCGCTCGCGTACGTGCTCAACAACTGGCGCCACCACCGCGAGGACCGCGGCAGCCACGCCGCACTCGATCGGTTCTCGAGCGCGATCTCGTTCGACGGCTGGGTGGAGTCGACGCACTTCGCGGTCCCCGATGACTACGTGCCCTTGCCGGTCGCGGCCGCGGAGACCTGGCTGCTCACAACCGGCTGGCGGCGGCATCCAGCGATCAGCTGGCTGGAGGTGCCGGAGGAGCGCTGAGTGAGCGCAAGGTCAGCATGCGTTCGGATTGATCGTTGATGAGCTGCGCGTACTCCTTGTACGTCGAGTAGCTGTTGGCGCGTGCGGCGTGCTGCAGCTTGGCGATGGAATCCGGGGTCCACATGTGCTCTTCGCCGCGAATCCGAAACTGGTATTCGCCGCCGGGATCGAGCGCATCGCGCAGGAGCGGGTTGTCGCTGAACGCAAGCTCGTGCAGGTGCGCCGCTTCCTCGGCGACTTCGAAAAGGCCAATGCCCTCGATGTTGCTCGCGGTGCCAGTGAAGTATTTTTTGACGAATTCCTTCTGCAGACCCACCGCCTCGAAAATCTGCGCGCCACAGTACGATTGATAGGTCGAGATGCCCATCTTCGACATCACCTTGTAGAGACCCTTGCAGATTGCCTTGACATAGCGCTTGGCGGACTCCTGCGGCGAAATCTGCGGCACCACGGCATGCAGCGTGCCGAGCGTCTCGAGCGCGAGATACGGATAGATGGCCTCCGCACCGTACCCGGCAAGGAGAGCGAAGTGATGCACTTCACGCGCGGACCCCGTCTCGACGACGAGACCGGTGCTGGTGCGCAGCCCCGCGCGCACCAGATGCTGATGCACCGCCGCGGTCGCCAGCAACGCCGGGATCGGCATCAATTCGGCCGACACCTTCCGGTCCGAAACGATCAGGACGTTGTAGCCCATCCGGGTCGCATCCTCGGCCTCCGCCGACAGCGACGCGAGCGCTGCTTCCATGCCGTTGGCGCCCCAAGCCGCCGGATAGCAGATGTCGAGCTCATAGGCCTTGAACGCGCCGCCGGTAAAGAGCGCGATGTGCCGGATCTTTTCCATCGCATCGCTGGTCAGGATCGGCTGCGACGCTTCGAGACGCATCGGCACGTCGGCCACGTCGTCGATGTCAACCGCCAGCAGGTTCGGGCGCGGCCCGATAAACGTCACCAGCGACATCACGAGCTCTTCGCGGATCGGATCGATCGGCGGATTGGTGACCTGCGCAAAGAGCTGCTTGAAATAGCTGTAAAGAATCTTCGGCCGCGACGATAGCACCGGCAAGGCGGCATCGTTGCCCATGGACCCGACCGCCTCTTCGCCGCTCTCGGCCATGGGCGCGAGGATGACCTTCAAGTCTTCCTGCGTGTAGCCGAACGCCTGCTGGCGATCGATCACGGGCACCGTCGTCACTGGCGGCGGCGCCGGCTCGGGCAGCGTGTCGAGCGCGATACGCGAGCGCTCGATCCATTGCCGATAGGGCCGCGCGGTAGCGAGCGTGCGCTTCAATTCGTCGTCGTCGATGATGCGTCCCTGCTCCATGTCGACGAGCAGCATCTTGCCGGGCTGCAGTCGCCACTTCTTAACGATGCGCCGCTCGGGAATGTCGAGGACGCCGACTTCGGACGCCATCACCACGTAATCGTCATCGGTCACGATGAAGCGCGCCGGACGCAAGCCGTTGCGATCAAGTGTTGCGCCGATCTGCCGGCCGTTGGTGAAGGCCATTGCCGCCGGGCCGTCCCACGGCTCCATCAGCGCCGCGTGGTACTCGTAGAACGAGCGGCGATCCTCGTCCATCAGCGGGTTGCCCGCCCACGCTTCCGGGATCATCAGCATCATGGCGTGGGCCAGCGGATAGCCCCCCATGACCAGCAGCTCGAGCGCGTTGTCGAAGGACGCTGAATCGGATTGGCCGTCGTAGATAAGCGGCCAGATCTTGTCGAGATCCTCGCCCAATATTTCGCTCGCAATGCCTTGCTGGCGCGCGCGAATCCAGTTCACGTTGCCACGCAGGGTATTGATCTCGCCGTTGTGGCAAATCAGGCGAAACGGATGCGCCAGATCCCAGGTGGGAAACGTGTTGGTCGAGAAACGCTGGTGCACCATCGCCAGTGCCGAGACCATCGTCTCGTCGCGCAGATCGAGAAAATATTCACCGACCTGGTGCGCGAGCAGCATCCCCTTGTAGACCAGCGTGCGCGAAGACATCGACGGCACGTAGAACTCCTTGCCGTGCCGAAGCTTCAGCGCCTGGATGGCGTGGCCCGATTTCTTGCGGATGATGTAGAGCTTGCGCTCGAGCGCGTCCTGGTCCGACACGTTCGGTCCGCGGGCGATGAACACCTGGCGGATGACCGGCTCGACTTCCTTGGTGCGCTCGGAAAGGCCGCTGTTGTCGGTAGGCACGTCGCGCCAGCCCAGGAGGACCTGGCCTTCGCTCGCCACCGCGCGTTCGATCTCCTGCTCGCACGCCATGCGCGAGGCCGGCTCCTTGGGCAGGAACACCATCCCTACGCCGTACTGGCCCACCGCAGGCAAGGTGAGCCCCTGGCCGCCGCAGGCGCGGCGAAGGAAGGCATCCGGCAACTGGATAAGCACGCCGGCGCCATCGCCCTGGAGCGGGTCCGCGCCGGTCGCGCCGCGATGCGTAAGGTTGCGCAGGATCTGCAACGCCTGGGTGACGATGGCGTGGCTTTTGTGACCCTTGATGTGGGCAATGAACCCGAGCCCGCAGGCATCGTGCTCGTTGGCCGGATCGTAGAGCCCCTGCGGCTCGGGCGGCAAAAAGCGTTGACCGGCTGATCCGTCTTCCACGGCTGACCTCACGATAGCGATTGAAGCAACCGGCGTCTCTGACGGCCGCCTCGGAGCGTAGGGCGAAACTTATCAATATTAGCGGTGATGTTGCAATGCGGCAACATCGGGCCGCCGATCGCTTTCGGCGCAACAACCGGTGCCGCCGGACCCTTTGGCCGGACCAAAACCCTTGCGCCCCCGCCGATGTTAGGCTTTAATCTGAACAGAATCGCCTAGATCCTTGTTGCGTCATTCAAAAGACTTCCAGGCGCCAGCCCACTTTAGGACAACATCATTGGAATCGACCATGGCCGATAACCGCTCCGTCGCCGTCTGGCTCCAACGCCTCATGGGTCTCTTAGCCCTCGCCGGTGTGCTTACGCTGTCGGCGTGCGGAGGCGGCAGCGGCTCTCCTTCCACGGTGCTCAATCCGACGCCCCCGGCGCCCCCAGCGGCGCTGTCCGTGTTGCCCGCGGTGACCACGATATTCACCGGGGTGCCGAGCGTGCTCACCATCAGCGGTGGCGTTCCCCCGTACCTCGCATTTTCGAGCAATGGCACGGTCCTGCCGGTATCGCAGACGGT